>JBAPYY010000763.1:0-3476 GCA_049284975.1 Occallatibacter sp. | reverse complement strand
CTCCTCGCCGGAATCGGAAGAGGTCGTTCGAATCGTCGAGAAGGAAGACGGCATCTGGATAAGCGATGACGGGAGCCGAATCGTTGCCGAGAAAGCTGGCCCAAAACGCTTTCACCGGATCGGCGGAATTGCCAAGCGTCAACTGTGAGCCTGCGATTGCCGAAAGTCGGGTGGTATCGCCTCTCAGTTGCTTGTCTCTCACCAAGTAGCCCATTGCAAAGACAGCAATCACCGCCGCTAAAGCTATCTGTAAGCGCCGGAGCAAAAATAGACCACATGACGCCGCGTTAGCGGCGTGACGTGGCGGAGTAAAAGTAGACCACCCGCCAGATTGAAGTTTCGCAGACAAGCAGGTTTCGTTGGGGGTGCCGAAGCAGGTTCGGCGCCGTTAGGAGGCGTGTTTTCTGTGGGATACCGGAGGTATGAAGACGGTGGAGCTATACGCGAGAGTGCGGCGGGCGGTGTTGGTGGAGGGGATGAGCCGGCGGGCGGCGGCGCGGGAGTTTGGGCTCGCGCGCAAGACAGTGAGCAAGATGTTGGAGTATTCGGTGCCGCCTGGCTACCAGCGGCAGCAGCCTGTACGGCGACCGAAGCTTGGCCCCTGGCAGGGCGTGATCGACGCGATCCTTGAGGACGACAAGCAGCGTCCGCGCAAGCAGCGGCACACGGCCAAGCGGATCTTGGAGCGGCTTCGAGCTGAGCACGGCTATACCGGCGGCTACACGATTGTGAAGGACTACGTGCGCTCGTCGAAGATCGGCGGCCAGGAGATGTTCATCCCGCTGACCCACGCGCCGGGCGAGGCGCAGGCCGATTTTGGTGAAGCCCAAGTGGTGATTGCCAGCGTGGAGCAGAAGGCGCACTTCATGGCCTTCGATCTGCCGCACTCGGACGACTGCTTCGTGCAGGCTTTTCCAGGCGAGACGACGGAGGCCTTCCTCGAAGCACATGTGCGCGCCTTCGAATACTTCGGCGGCGTTCCAAGGCGGATTCTCTACGACAACACCAAACTCGCCGTGGCCAGGATCCTTGGTGACGGCCAACGGAAGAAGACGCGGGCTTTCTCCGAGTTGCAGAGCCACTATCTGTTCGCCGAGAAGTTCGGCAGGCCGGCCAAGGGCAACGACAAGGGGAAGGTCGAAAACCTGGTCGGATACTCGCGGCGCAACTTCATGGTGCCGATTCCGCGCGCGGCAAGCTGGGAGGCGCTCAACGAACAGTTCGTTCGCGACGCCATGGCGCGCCGCGCGCAGCGGCTGCGCGGCCACAAGGAGACCATCGGTGAACGCTTCGAGCGCGACCGCGCCGTGCTGCTGCCGCTGCCAGCGGCTCGCTTCGAGGCATGCGATAAGACCACCGCGCGCGTCAGCTCCATCTCGCTGGTTCGCTACCGCACCAACGACTACTCGGTGCCCACGCAGTACGGCCACCGTCAGGTGCTGGTCAAGGCTTACGTCCACCGCATCGTGATCGTAGCGGGGAGCGAGGTTATCGCCGAACACCAGCGCAGCTACGAACGCGAAGCCGCCATCTACGATCCGCTGCACTACCTGGTTCTGCTCGAACACAAGAGCCGCGCTCTGGACCAGGCCGCGCCGCTTGCTGGCTGGCAGTTGCCCGAGTGCTTCGCTCAACTGCGCCGGCTGCTGGAGGCGCGACTGCACAAGCACGCTGGCCGCGAGTACATCCAGGTGTTGCGATTGCTTGAGACCTTCGCTCTCGAAGAAGTGACCCATGCCATCGAAGACGCGCTGCGAATATGCACCATCAGCTTCGATGCCGTACGACACCTGGTGCTATGCCGCATCGAACGAAGGCCGCCGCGGCTGGACATGGCTAATTGGCCGCATCTACCGCTTGCCCAAGTGCGCACTACGCAGGCTGCCGACTACATGAGCCTGCTGTCGATGCCCACGGCTGAACCGCCCACACTGGAGGCTACGCTATGAGCGCAACGACTGCCGACACCCCGCAGGTTCTTCTCGAACATCATCTGAAGGCTCTGCGGTTGCCCACCATGCTGCGCGAGTACGACAAGCTGGCCCGCACATGTGCAGTTGAGAAAGCTGACTTCCCGCACTATCTACTGCGGCTCACCGAGTTGGAACTGCTCGATCGCGACCGCCGCGCTACGGAGCGCCGTATCCGTCAGGCGAAGTTCCCGGTGGTGAAGAGCCTCGACAGCTTCGACTTCCTCGCCATCCCCGTGCTGAACAAGACGCTGGTCCTCGAACTGGCACGATGCGAGTACCTGACCCGCAAGGAGAACATCCTGCTGCTCGGCAACAGCGGCACCGGCAAGTCGCACATCGCCCTGGCGCTGGGCCTGGCCGCATGTCAGCGCGGGCATCGCGTTCGCTTCATCACCGCCGCCACCCTGGTCGGCGAACTGATCGAGGCCCGTGACGAAAAGCGTTTGCTCAGGTTCCAGAAGCAAATGGCCGCCTACGAGCTGCTCATCGTCGACGAGCTGGGCTATGTGCCCCTGTCGAAGACCGGCGCCGAGTTGTTCTTCGAAGCCTTCAGTCAGCGATACGAGCGTACCTCGACGCTCGTCACCAGCAACCTGCCCTTCGATGAGTGGACAGAGATCTTCGGCTCCGAGCGGCTCACCGGCGCACTCCTCGACCGCATCACCCACCACGTCCACATCCTGGAGATGAACGCCGACTCCTACCGCCTCAAGCAAAGCCGTCGCAAACGAGCCTGACAAGCCCCTCCCAAACGCGCCTCGGGGGAGGAGGGCCGCCTTCGCTACGCTCCGGCGCCCCTCCTCCCCCGAAATACCCCTTCCCGATCCTCTACTGGCTCCCTTTTACTCCGCCCCAGTGGTCTACTTTTACTCCGCCCTTGACAGAAGCCGGTGCGGTGATGGGAGGGGGTTGACGTGGAGTTGGAGGACGCCGGTTAACGAGCAAGTTGGCTGGAGTTGATCGGGAGGGCGGGGGGCTGTGGATTCCTGGATATTGGCCGACATTTCGGAGGTGATGGGTGTCGGCGGAAGTTTCTGTGATCTCCCATGTCTCAGAAGCGAGACATGGGGCACCCTCGGTTGGTGTGCAACCACCATCCCCGAGAGCGGGGCCACCCGCCAGCAACCCGTTGGGGGTGACGTGTCGCGCTTACTTCCGCTGCGTGAGCAGCGCGCCGTTCTTGGGGATGATGGAGGTGCGAGGATTCGGTTACCTCAGCCAAGCGTAGAGAGCCATCCCGACAGACATGGCGTACGCAATTATGAGTAGTGCCCAAAACTCGACTTTCTGGCGGCGCCTCGTCTTTTCACTCACGGTCCCGCCTTGGACCGTTGCTGCCCATCCTCGGCTCATTGCCAACCAAATGCCAGCTCCAATGGGCGGGCCCAAGGTCAAAATTGCAACTTGCTCCCACAATGGTGTACTACTCGTGTGAATCATCCTCTCTCCCTATTGAAGGATTCCCAGCGCACATCCGCCAACTGCACCAAAATAGGTCAGAAA
>JBAPYY010000762.1:0-13625 GCA_049284975.1 Occallatibacter sp. | reverse complement strand
GTCGGAGATAATTGTCCCGCCGGCGCCGTACATCGAATCGACGGCGAATTTCATGCCGGACTTAGCCAGCTTGTCCAGGCTCGTAAAACTCTCGATGGCCTTGAGGTAGGTGGGCAGAAAATCGACTTCCACAATCGGGGCCGGCTGCCCAGCGCGCGGAACGGGCTGGCCCAGATACGACTCGATCTCCGAGATAATTGAGGGCTTGCCCGAGCCGCCGTACCATGCCTTGTACTTGACGCCGTTCCACTGCGCCGGGTTGTGCGAACTGGTGATCATGATGCCGCCGGCCGCCTTGCGCTCACGCACGCCGAAGCTGAGCGCCGGGGTGGGCGTAACGTCGTTGGCCAGCATCACCGGAATGCCGGTGGCAGCCGCAACTTCAGCGCAGGCGCGAGCAAAAGCCTTTGACCCGAAGCGTGTGTCATAGCCAATGCAAAGGCCCTTGGAGGGGTCTTCTTTGGCGTGGATGTAAGCGGCGATGGCCTCGGCGGCGATGCGGACATTGGCAAAAGTAAAGTCGTCGGCGATGACGGCCCGCCAGCCGTCGGTGCCGAACTTGATTTGAGGATGAGGCATGATGACGTTCTCGTTCTCCCAGACAACTAGGATATAGGATGCAATCGGCGTGGGGAATTGAAGCGGCTTCGACGCCACTCTGGTAGGGCCTGGCAAGTTTTCTGCAGGCTGTAAGCTTGGCTTTGCGCTTGTTCGGGGGTTGCGGTGGATTTCTCAAAATGCAGCTGCCTTTGAATTTCATCGTTCGCCATTTCTCAGGAGTGACAGATGGACTGCCAGTTCCAAGGGGCAGGCCCGTACCACCGGCCTTTAAAAAATACAGCTTAAGATATATTTTTCCCTTGCATAAAGATATATCTTTAGATATAGTTCATCCATGGACACGATATATCGCAAGATGTATCGAAAAAGGAGAAGAACACGATGCATACACATTTTTGGGATATGACTGAAGGCCGCGAACATCGTTTCGCCGGGCGAGGAAGAGAGGAGAACGATCGGAACACAGAAGGCCGTGGCCACAGAGAGCACGGCGGATTCTGGCATGGCTTTGGCGGTCACGGTCGCGGGCCAGGCGGATTTGAACGCGGATTTGGTGAAGGACGAGGGCGCCTTTTTGATTCGGGCGACGTAAAGCTGGTGATCCTTAAGCTGCTCTCCGAGCAACCCAGCTACGGCTATCAACTGATCAAGAGCATGGAACAAAGCCTCGCGGGCGGCTATACTCCCAGCGCCGGAGTAATTTATCCAACCCTGACCATGCTTGAGGAGGAGGGTCTTGCCACCTCAACCCTCGAAAGCAACAAGAAGGTTTATTCCCTGACACCCGAGGGGCTTGAATTTCTCGAAGCCAATAAGGAACGGATTGGAGCGCTCTATATGCGGCTCGAAGAAGCCAGCCGCGGCTTTGCGCGTGGCCGTAAGCCGGAGATCATGAAGGCTTTCATGAACCTGCGCAGCGCGGTGATTGCGCGAGTATCCAGGGAGAGCGTGAAGCCAGAGCAAGTAAAAAAGATTATCGAGGCAATCGATGCGGCAGCCAAGGCAATTGACGAACTCTAAGATTCATCCTTTGATTTTTTGGGCGCGCGAAGAGCGCGAGTGGAAGAAGAATCATTCGACAGGCACCGCGCAGGAGAATCCCTTATGCAGAGCAGGGGCCGCTCACGGCCAGCAGTGTTTCACGGTTACAGAAACTATGGGAAAAGGAATATGAAAGCACTACAACTCCATTCGATATTGAAGAACCGAATGAATGGATTGCGAGTTTGGCCAGGGCCGGGAGGATTTGTGGCAATGTGCTCGATTCTGCATGTGGTCCGGGGCGAAATTCGATCTATTTGTCGAGCCTGGGTTACAGCGTGCTCGGCGTGGATATCTCGCTTAACGCGATCGAACGCGCAAGGCGGAAAGCTGCCGGGAAAGGAGCGAATATTCAGTTTTTGCAGGCGAACATTTGCGAACTTTCCGGTTACGAAAATCGCCTTGATACCGTTGCTGATATCGGATGTTTCCATTCTCTCGATGAGCACGACCGCGGTCCTTATGCTGCTGCACTTCATCGGAACTGCCGGAAGGGAGCAGTCGCCCTCCTGCGCGCCTTCAGGTGGCGCCATCGCAGCGGCAAGAGATCTCCTGCTCTAACCGGGGCAGATATCAAGAGCGCTTTCGCAAACAACGGCAGGGCCGTACAAGAGCTGGCGGCATTGGAAATCTAGATATACATTTCAGAAGATGAACGGCCAAAGACGTCTTGCTGTTTCGCTGAGATGCAGTATGAAGGCTCCGCCATTGAGAGCCGCGCGTCACACTAAACACGCGGCGGGCAGCTCTCAGATTAGTTCGGTCCGTCCGGTGATGCCCAGCTCCTTCACAATCTTGCCCACATCCTGCGAGTGGTCGCGGCGAGCTATCAACAACGCATCCTTGGTGTCCACAATGACCAGATCCTCGACGCCGACAAGGGCGACAAACTTGTTCGGGCTGAAGATGTAGTTGTTGCCGGAGTCGAGAGCCATGTGGCCGCTGGTATCGGATACATTGCCTTCACTGTCTCCGCGCAGGCGGGTTTCCAACTGGTACTCGTAAAGCGAGGCCCAGGAGCCGAGATCATTCCAACTGAACTCTGCCGGAATGCAGTAGAGATGAGACAGGTGCTCGCCCTTGGCCGAGCGCGGCTCCAGCACGGCGTAATCAACCGAGATGTTCTCGCACTTGGGATAAACGTCGTGGAAGACCTCGTCGAACTTGGGTGTGCCGTAAGCGGCGGCGATAGTCTCCAACAGCGGAGCGGTCTCCGGCAGGTGTTCGCGGACAGCATTCGCAAGCGTTCGCGCCGACCACAAAAACATGCCCGAATTCCAGTAATAGTTGCCTGCGGCAAGGAACTCATCGGCGCGGTTCTGGTTGGGCTTCTCTATAAAGCGGCGCACATGGAGAGCGGAGTCGTCCCGTGTGTAGTCGGTGGTTTCGATGTAGCCGTAGCCTGTTTCAGCGCGAGTTGGCTCAATGCCCAGCACCACCACGTTATCGGCTGCGGCGGCCACTGCAATGCTCTTTTGCAGCGCCTTGAGGAAGCGCGGCTCGTCGCCAATCACATGGTCGGAGGGAAAGATGCCCAGCACGGCATCTGGGTTCTGCCGCTCGATGAGGAAGGCAGCCAGTCCGCACGCGGGCGCGGTATTGCGGGCCACCGGCTCCTGGACGATCTGCCCGGCAGGCATGCCCTTCAACTGGTCGGCGATCTCCGCTGCCAGATACTCGTTGGTGATCACCCAGGTCTGCTCCAGCCCGGCCAGCGGCTTGAGGCGCTCGACGGTCTGCTGAATCATGGAGCGCTCGCCGTCCAGTGCCAAAACCTGCTTGGCGTGGGCGCGGCGCGAGCGGGGCCAAAAGCGAGTGCCGCTGCCTCCGGCAAGAATCACAGGGCGAAAATCAATGGACTTCGTCATTGTTGACACATCCTACCCGACAAACTATACGTTTGCACAGTGATGAATGATACCTTCCAGCAAAAAGCCGTCCCACCTGCTGAAAATGGGTGAATTTCCCGCAAAATGACCAGCCGGCCTGGCACGGGGCGAAGCCGGCTCCGACGTGGGCCCGGTTACTCCAGCCTGGAAAGAAATTCTCCCATGCGGCGGGTACCTTCGTCGATGTTCTGTCGGGTCACCGGATAGGAGATGCGGATGTGCTCCGCTGTGCCGAAGGCCTCGCCAGGGACGGTAACCACGTGAGCTTCGTGGAGCAGCCGCGTGGCCAGTTCCGTTGCCGTCTTGATACCGCCCTTGCCCAGAAAAGCGCCAATGTTGGGATAAACGTAGAATGCGCCTTCCGGCTTGGTGCAGGTAATGCCGGGGATCTCTGCCAGCTTGGCCAGCATATAGTCGCGCAGGCCGATGAATTCGGCACGGAACTCGCTGACACACTCCTGCGATCCGGCCAGGGCGGCCACAGCGGCCTTCTGCACAAAGCTGGTGGCATTCGAGGTAGACTGCGACTGCAGCTTGCTCAAGTTGGCCGTGACCGACTTCGACGCCAGCGCGAAGCCGGCGCGCCAGCCCGTCATCGCATATGTCTTCGACAGCGAGCCGAGCACCACGATGTGTTCTTTGGCCCAGGTAAATGAGCCGCCGGAGACGGGCTTGCCGGCGTAGTTCAGATAGACATAGCACTCGTCGAGCAGGACGAAAATCCCGCGCTCGTGGGCCAGATGAACAATGCGCTCCAGGTCCTGAGCCGACATGACCGAGCCGGCCGGATTCGACGGCGAGTTGAGGATAATCGCCTTTGTCCTGGGCGTAATCGCCTTTTCAATCGCGTCGGCTGTAATGCGGAAGTTCTCCGCCTCGCTGGTTTCAAGCAGCACCACCTTGCCGCCGGCGTACTGGATGATGTCTTTGAAGCTGACCCAGTAAGGAACAGGCAGGATGACCTCGTCGCCGTGGTCCACCAGCACCTGGATGGCGTTGAAGAGAGCGTGCTTGCCGCCGGTGGTGAAGATGGCCTCATCAATCGAGTAATCGGAGCCAAAGTCCGTCGCGTGGCGATCGACGATGGCCTTGCGCACGTCGGGAATGCCTTGCACCACGGTATAACGGGTGAAGTTGGCTTCAATGGCGGCAATCGCGGCGTCTTTGATGTGGTGCGGCGTGGGGAAATGCGGCTCGCCTGCGCCAAAATCCACCAGGTTGGCGCCCTGCGCGCGCAGCTTGGCGGCCTCGGCAGCCACGGCCAAAGTGGCAGAGACCTCGATCCGGCCAATGCGGCCGGTAAAGACTTGGGGAGAAGAGCTTGCGGTCGTCATAGTACTTCTATCTTTACAGATTTTCCGGCAGAGGCAAAATCGGAGGCAAAAATTTCTCTTGGGTCTGCGACTATTGGTTAAGGCTGAGGAATATCTCCATGACAATGTACAACCCCGCCCATCCCGGCGAGATTCTCCGCGAATATCTCGGCACTGTCCAAGTCGGAGTGGCTGCCAGGCGACTGCGTGTCGCTCGGTCCACGCTGTCACGGCTCCTGAACGGAAGGGCCTCGTTTACTGCGTCAATGGCGCTCAGGCTTTCTGATGCATTCGGAACCGAGCCGGGAATGTGGCTCGACTTGCAGCAGCAGTACGATCTGTGGCACGAGGCACAGCGCAAGCGGCCCAAGGTGGAAAAATTTTCCCGTGCTGCCTGAGGTTCATGGGTCTAAGAATCTGCGGTGTGTCAAACGGCGCTCTCGTTCTGTCTCATATGACATGAGTCGTCAGCGCGCTCACTCCGCCGGCTCTGAATCCCCTTTGCCCGTCATATCTGTCAAAAGCGCACGCGCCGCGGCCTCGTACGATTTAAGTACTTCAATTCTGTAAACGGGATTGAGAATCGGGGTAACTCCAAAGCCGATGCGCCCCTCATCGGGCACCACAAATTCGATTCCGGCGTCTTCCAGCGCGGATTTTGCGATGTCGAGCGCAACGGGATTGGCGCTTTCGAAAATAACCACCAACTCTTCATTTGGGTCTGGACCTGCCATTTTTCCTTCTCCTTCTCAAGCCCGCATTTGCAGACTATACCCGACGGAAATCAGCCTTGGCTCGCGCCCATACGGTCTCTCAGGCGCTTGAGCACGTTGGGCGGCACGAGCCCGCTCACATCGCCGCCGAAACTGAAGACTTCCTTCAGCATTCGCGAGCTCACAAACGAGTAGCGGCCTGCTGGTTGCAGAAAGACGGTCTCGATATCCGGAGCCAGACGCCGGTTCATCAGCGCCATCTGGAACTCGTATTCGTAGTCGCTAATGGCGCGAATGCCGCGCAAGACTGCGGTGGCTCCCTGCTTGCGCGCAAACTCCACCATCAGCCCGTCGAATGTGGCTACCGAAACGTTGCCCAGAGCAGCGGTTGATTCCTTCAGCATCTCCACGCGCTCCTCCACAGTGAAGAGCGGATCTTTCACCGGATTGATGAGAATGGCGACGGTCAGATGCTCAAAGAGCTTGGCCCCGCGTTGGATCAGGTCGATGTGACCGTTGGTCGGCGGGTCGAAGGTGCCGGGATAGAGGGCCTTAACGCTCATGGTTGCTACTCCCAAAAGATTCTAGCAGCGGGGACCGACTGAGCTGGCCGCATGGCAGGACTACTATTTCCATTGCGGCATCATGACAGCTTGCCGTCCAAATCCGCAAAGAACCTGATTCCTGGAATTCTAAGTTTGCGCAGTTTGTCATCATTGGTAATAAAGAGGTCGACTCCTGCCGCCGCAGCCGATGCCAGATGAATCCCATCTGCCTGACTCACGCGTTCTCCCGCTCGAATGATGCTGAACCTGTCAGCGGCTTCGATTGTAAAAGGCAAAATCTCGATTTCTTTTCCGCCGAAGAACTTCTTCAGGGTATTGACGCCAGCAATATCGTTCCGCTTTCGTGGTCCTGTCAGCACTTCACCAACGGTGAAGATGCTGGTGCACAAGATGTCGCCGCGCCGCAGCATCTCTTGATGCAACCTCTGTACTCGCGTCCCGAAGGTCGGATTTGCTTCAAGCAGATAAATGAAAAGCATCGAATCCCAATAGATCCGATTCAATTTGCAGCCTCCGTCTTCCGATTCTTACTAGACTCCGTTTCGTATCTTTCCCATACATCCGGGCCCCATTCCCGCTCACGGCGCAAAAACTCCTCACCGCCGCCAAGCGACTTGAATGTTTCCGCGCAGATGCCGTACAAAGCCATCAACCCTTCTCCGCTTGCACCGGACTTGGCCGTGGGCGCCGCTGCTTCGTCCTTATCCAGAACATGAAAGACGAGCTGCCAGGTCGTACTTGGTCCGCCAGATGGCGGGCCGCCGCTTTTCTCAATCAGCTCCACCCCGGCCTCCTGCTGGAAGTCCTTCGATAACAAGGTTGAAAAAACAGAGGGCGTACGGTTTGTCCACCCGAGCTCTTTCTGGACATTCCCAACTTTGACCTGAATCGTCTTCTCCCCTTTCATGCGCGCCGGAGTCACATATGTTGCAATCACATGCCGTTTGGTCAGCTCTGTGGGTTTCACTGGAATAACCCTCCATCTAACATTCATACCATACATACATTACTACAAAAGTCAAGAGAATAACGACTATCTCCGTCGCCTGTTCCATTTGGTTGCGTTCCCCGCTCCTCTGGTCGTAGGATTGGCAGGGTTTGGCGAACGGGATCTGATCGTTGCCCGTGAGGCAGCGCGGCACCGTTAATGGTGCGTACCGGTTTGTCTCGCCTCGCTTATATCGCCGCACCCGCGGCGCACGGCCAGGGCAATGGCACGAAAGATTTGCCCGGTCACAGGAGTTTTATTTCGCATGTCCACTAAAACCATCATCGAGCCATTTCGCATCAAGAGCGTTGAACCTATTCGCTGGACCACCCGCGAAGAGCGGGAACTGCTGCTGCGCGCCGCGCATTACAATCTTTTTCTGCTTCCGGCCGACGATGTTCTCATCGACCTGCTCACCGACTCCGGCACCGGAGCCATGTCAACGCACCAGTGGGCGGCCATCATGGAGGGCGATGAAAGCTACGCCGGCAGCCGGAGTTTTGTCCGCTTCAAGAATTCGGTTCAGGATATCGTCGGCTATACGCACGTCATCCCCACTCACCAGGGACGCGCGGCGGAACGCATCCTGTTCAATGTAATGTGTAAGCCGGGCGACATGGTGCCGAACAACACGCATTTCGACACCACCCGCGCCAATATTGAGGCCGTCGGGGCCGAAGCGGTTGACCTTCTGCTGCCCGAAGCGCGGCAACCCGGCACACGCCTTCCGTTCAAGGGCAACATGGATGTTGCGGCTCTGGAGGCTTTGATTACGCGCGTGGGGCGCGAGCGCATTCCGCTGGTGATGCTTACGGTGACCAACAACTCCGGAGGCGGGCAACCGGTGTCAATGGAGAATGTGCGGGCTGTCGCCGCGGTCTGCCACAAGCACGAAATTCCGCTCTATTTCGACGCTTGCCGATTTGCCGAGAATGCTTATTTCATCAAGCTGCGTGAGCCGGGCTACGCCGGCAGAACGCCCAAACAAATCGCGCAGGAAATGTTCGCGCTCGGCGACGGCTGCACCATGAGCGCCAAAAAAGACGGCATGGCCAATATCGGCGGCTTCCTCTGCACCAACGACGACATTCTGGCGCGCCAGGAAAAGGACCTGCTCATTCTCACCGAGGGTTATCCCACTTACGGCGGGCTTGCCGGCCGCGACCTGGAGGCCATTGCCGTCGGCATTCAGGAGTCGTTGCAGGAAGACTATCTGCGCTACCGGATTGCCTCGACAGCTTACCTGGGAGATCACATTTCAGAACATGGCGTGCCCATTGTGCAGCCGCCGGGCGGCCACGCCATCTATCTCGACGCCAAAGCTTTTCTGCCGCACATCCCGCTCGATCAGTTTCCCGGCGTCGCTCTTGCCACGGAGTTGTATCTGGAAGGCGGAATCCGTTCGGTCGAAATTGGCGCCCTGATGTTCGGCGCTGCCGCGCAGATGGAGTTGGTGCGGCTGGCTATTCCGCGCCGCGTCTATACGCAGAGCCACATCGATTACGTAGTGGAGATTATTCTTCAGGTCTTTGCGCGGCGCGCTCAAATCAAAGGAATGCGTCTGACCTACGAGGCGCCGTTCCTGCGCCACTTTACTGCGCACCTGGAGCCGATGGGCTGAAATCCGATTATCACCGCTGCAGCAGGTCGATAGGTTTTGTGAAGTCGGTCACGCGAATGTGTTTGGCCAATTCCGGATGCTGGCATTGGAAGGCCAAAAACATCTCCCATGCGGTGCGGCGATAGCTGAAGTGCCCTGCCGGCCCGGAGCGCAATTCGATAATGTATTGCGCTTCGGCGAAGTCCATCTTGAACAGCGAGCGAATGTGCGTGGCCAGCGGCAACAGGTAGAGCGCCGACTGAGCGGCTTCCGGAGCCGTGCTGGCCGCGATTTGCGCGCTGGCCCGGTGAGCCTGCTCGACGGCGGATTGGTAATCGGCCAGAATGCCAGCTTCGGCCAAAACGTTCACTTCCGGCCCAAGGTCGCCGCAAGCGGGAGTCTCGTAGCCGTGCCGTGCGGTGATGGGCTGGATGATCTGGGTGCAGCGGCGATGGCGGTGCATGTCGCGGAAGCCGCCGGTATCCATGAGAATGTCAAAACGCAGAGCCGCTCCGGCGTGAAACGCGCGCAGGGCTTCATCGTGCTTGCCGCGATGGCGCAGGCCCAGCTCAACAATCTCGGTGACGCGCGCTTCGGGAAGCCCCGCCACCAGGTTGCGAATCTGCCGGTAAGAGTGGTGCGAGGCAGAGTAAAGCAGCGTCGCGGCCAGTTCCACTTCGAGAGTTTCCGTGGGCTCAACCAAATCCACGACCGGCGACCCTCCGTGCGGCAAGCTCCCAAGCAATTCCTCCGCCGCCTGCGCCAGCTCAGCGCGAGTCTGAATTTCATATTCGTTGGGCTGAGCGTACTTCACCAGCGTAGGCGCCGAGCGAACCTCGCGTGTCAGCAGGCTGGCGGCTTCGGCAGCCAAGGCAGGGTCGCTTGCCGCAAGCTTTTCCACCAGCGCGGCGCCGGCTTGCGCGTTGACCATCCAGGCTGGGCCGGTCGCGGCTTCGCGCAGCTTGAGGCCCAGATCCCTGATTTCGGCGGCAGGGTGCGAAAGCAGCCGCGAGACCTGGGTTTCCAGGGTCCGGGCGTTTGTAATTTGGCCTAGCGAGGTGTTGGTGGCCAGCGGAAGCAAATAACGCGCCACGTCGAATGCGCGCGCCTTTAGCGTCCGTTCGTAGGCCTCTGGCTTCATGGCCTCCGGGCAGGCCACACGCCGGCGCAGTGCGTCAAAAACCGCTTCATTCACACGTCTGTAAGCGCCAAACAGGCTTTCGATAGTTTCGGAATAAAGCTGGGCCGAGGCGGAATCCTGGCCAAAATCCGGCAAATAAAAGCCCGATTTAATAAAGTTCTGATACCTTGTTGACCGCTCCTGGCCATCCCATCTCTGCTCGTCAACAAGCACCATGGCAGCCAACAGGCTGAGCCGCTCAACAGACATGGCCACGTGGGCCAGGTCGGCGATGGAGCGGTGCCCATATTGGAAATAAAATGTATTCAGAAACTGCTCGGCGCGCTGGGCGCTGATTTCGGTCAGCGACTCGCGCATGGAAAGCGCGGAACGGGAGTATTTGGCCATGGCGTACGCCAGCACTTCGGGGTTAGCGCCGTGAATGGCAAATACTTCGGTCTGGTTGCGTGCGACGGGCGTCACCAAAGATTCACTGGACATAGCTTAGGGCTCGCGAACAGAATACGTCATGGGAGCGGATCTGGGTTTGCATCTTTGATCCCGCTCCTGGCATCCATTCAGGGAAACAGCGAAAAAGTATGAGTAAGACAGGAGCAACCGGGCCATGCGGGAGGATCCGATAGGCGCATCAGGCGACCAACGGCCCTTGCCGCCGGGCCATTGGGTGCTGACGCAGCGCTGGAACGATCTGCTGTTTGCGCACTGGCCGATTCCGGCTTCGTCTCTCACGGCGCTGATTCCTGAAGGCTTGCAGGTGGACACCTTCCAAGGCTCGGCCTGGCTGGGCGTAATGCCCTTCTGGATGGACAAAGTCAAGGTTCACGGCCTGCCGCCAATTCTTGGGGCACGCAGCTTTCCCGATCTCAGTTTGCGTACCTATGTTCGCGAAGAACGAACGGGAACGCCGGGAGTCTGCTGCCTCTCGCTCGATTCCAGCAACCTGCTTGCCGTGGCGGCGGGCCGCGCCATTTATCGCCTTCCCTACCACTGGGCCGAAATGCGCATGAGACAGCGCAATGAACGTGAGTTTTCCTTCTTCAGCCGCAGAAGGTTCGCTGGCCGGCCGGTGATTTTCAACGCGCGCTACCGCGGGCTGGGCCCGTCGCCAAAGCTGGCCGAGAGCCGCCTCGGCACCCTCGAGTACTTCCTAACGGAACGCTATTGCCTCTTCTCGTCCAATGGAGCCGGCCAGATTATCCGGGCCAATCTGCACCACGCCTCCTGGCCCCTCGAAGAGGCTGAAGCGGATATCGAGCAGAACGATCTGGCCTCGGTGCTACGAATCCAACTGCCCGACCAGAAGCCGGTGCTGCACTACTCACGGCAGTTGGCCGTCTATATCTGGCCGGCCGAGCTGGTGCGCCCGTCCATGGTGTCGAGTCCAGTAACGGCCACGGCGACACCACTTGATGAATGCGGCCTTTAGAAATGGCTGCATAAATCGGCTTTGTGTCAGGGTACGACTTCAGAGGGTGCGGAAAATCTCATAGAAAATGATTCAATGAGTCAGCCTTGTGTCAGGGCACGACTTCAGTCGTGCCGTAAGTGTCGCAAAATGACCGCGGGCTTCAGCCCCTGAGAAAGAGCTGATTCCAACCTGCCAACACCGCCTTCCCGCCCGCCCTGCCGGTCTCACTCTCGCCCATTTATAATCTGGAACGAAAGGGCGCGGAATCGTGTGCGCAGGGGGTCAGAGGAAGATATGTCGGATTTGCAGGGAAGAATTGCGCTGGTAACCGGAGCTGCACAAGGAATTGGGCGGGCCGTTTCGCTGGAGCTGGCGCGTGCCGGCGCCACGCTGGCCTTGGCGGACATCAACGAGGAAAAGCTGGCGCTGGTAGCCAAGGAGATTGAGGCAATCGGTGGCACTGCGGCGGCGTTCAAGCTCGATGTATCCAATCAGGAATCGATTGAGGCCGGGGCCAAAGCCGTGATCGAGCGTTTCGGCAAAGTCGAAATTCTCATCAACAACGCAGGCATCACCCGCGACAATTTGATGATGAGCATGAAGCGCGCTGAGTGGGATCTCGTTCTCTCTATCAATCTGACCGGCGCATATCTGCTGACTCAGGCCGTGCTGCGGCCCATGATCAAGAATCGCTGGGGACGCATTGTGAATATGGCCAGCGTGGTGGGACGCGCCGGGCAAGCCGGCCAGGTGAATTACGCCGCCTCCAAGGCCGGCCTCATCGGCCTCACAAAGTCGCTGGCGCGTGAGGTTGCCTCGCGTGGAATCACAGTGAATGCCGTTGCACCGGGCTACATCGAGACGCCCATGACCGCTGTGCTTGACGAAAAGGTAAGCGCCGCCATGCTGGCTACCATTCCACTGGGCCGACGCGGGACGGACCAGGACATTGCAAATGCGGTGAAGTTCCTCGCATCCGATGCGGCCTCTTACATTACCGGCCACGTGCTCGACGTGAACGGTGGAATGTTCATGGGTTGATGAGTCTGCCGGGTGCCCCACCCTAGCCGCGTCTTTGCTTTTGCGGCTAGGGTGGGAGTCCACAAAGCTGTCGTCCGGAGGGAGGGGGGGGTTAACCCCCGCATAGAGCCCGCAAAACCTGCGCGGGCTTTAGCCTCTGAGGGAATGTACTTTGTTGAACTCGCATTTCCTCGATATCTAAAGCCGCATCCGTCTAATTGGACGGCGGGGCGGTCGCTGGCGCGGAGTTGCGCGGAACCGTTGGCATCTCTCCCGGCGGCACGCCCATCACAGTCACCGACGCGGCCACAAATATCCCATCCTTCACTACCCCCTCAACGCGCAACCTGTCACCCACCTGAATATCGGCAAGGGTGATGGGTTCGCGGTGCTTGCGGAATGTTGTGTTCTCGTCGGCAGCAAAAGTATGCACGCCATTGTCCACCGCGGAAGAAATGCTGACCCTGGTTTCGTTGATAGCGGTCACTTTGCCCATCAGCCAGGTTTTGCCAAAGTTGGCCTGCATCTCGCGAAGCTGTTTGGCGCGTTCCGGATCAAGTTGCAAAACAACCACCGCGCCCACGGATTTGGCGGGAGCATCCACTTCGCCGAGGGCGGCCACGGCATCGCCCACCTTGATGTCAGTGGATTTCAGCGGCATCGGAGGATTGCCGCCGCCCCCGCCGCGTTGCCTCACCGTCTGCTTCATGATGCGCGTGTTCACACTGAACTGGATGGTGTAGGTTTCGCCCCCATCGGTCTTGATGATGTAGTGCCCCGCGGCCACTCCCGTTACGGTCCCGGTAATGCCGCCTCCGCCAAAACCACCACCCCATCCGCCGCGACCGCCGTGCTGGTCGGGATTTGTGTCCTGAGAAAATGCAGTCAAGGTAAGTGCAACGCCAAAGACAATTGCGAATATGAGATGAGTTTTCAAGCCACTGCAATTCATTGAAACTCCACGAGGCACGACAAAGGCCTCTGACACAATAGACGTTGAAAGTCAGCCTTAGGACCGCGGCTCATGGCCGTCGCGCGCAGGCGACGCGGGGAATGCCTTGCAAATCCGGAACGAATTCGACTCGCTCAAAGCCCCCGCAGCCAATCAATTCGGCAATCTCCTTAGATTGACCGTAACCGATTTCCAGCGCCAAATATCCGCCGTTAACGAGCGCATCGAAGGCCGCTGGAATGAGACGGCGGTAAACATCAAGGCCATCTTCGCCCGCGAATAGAGCCACTGCAGGTTCGTATTCGCGCACTTCAACATTGAGTGAATCGCGTTCGGCCATGGCCACATAAGGAGGGTTCGAAACAATAATTTCAAATTTCTCCGCAGCGACAGGGAACAGCAAGTCGCCTTCAAAAAAACGGAGATGAACCTC
>JBAPYY010000761.1:0-2297 GCA_049284975.1 Occallatibacter sp. | reverse complement strand
CGCTTGCCAGTCCGCGTTCCGGTGAATCGAGAGATCGGCCGCCAGGCTTAATGGTCAGATGTGGGCTGCGGGCAGGGTTCTCAGCGCATGGACTTAGTGCGCGGAGAGGAAAGTGCGCGACGGGACGGTGTCAGCTTGCACGGTGTAGCCGAAATGGCTACACTGGATGCAGGAGGCAAGCCATGCGTCAGGTTTCACTGCGGGAGTTCAGAACTCGTGGATCGAAGGCCCTGGGGAATGTTCCGCAGGGCGAGACCGTGCTGCTCGCGGGCCAGAAGGGACCGGCATTCTTTCTCGTCCCCGTCATGGGGGACGTGGCCGTTGAGGAATTGGAGTTGCGGAGGGCGATGGCGAAGGCCAGTCTACGACAAAGCTGGCGGCTTGCGGAACAGTATCCGATCAGCGATGAGGAGATCGACCAGGAGATTGACGCGGTGAGAACGGAGCGGCTGGCCCGGCAAAAAAGCGGGCAGAGCTGATGCGGCTCGCCATCTTCGACACCAACGTGGTTGTCTCGGCGGGACTGAAACCTGACAGCAAACCCGCGAAGCTCGTAATGGATTGGGTGCTGGCGGGGCAGGTGCAGCTGGTGACTTGCCCATCCGTGATTGCGGGATACAACGAGGTGGCGTCGCGCTCCAAATTTGCCCGCTATGGATTTCCGCCTGCGTGGCTGGAACAGCTTATTGAAGAGAGCCTGCGGCTGCCCGATCCTCCGCCGTGGACCCATGCTATACCGGACGCGAAAGACGCAATCTTTCTGACACTGGCCCATGCGTCGGGAGCGTGGCTGGTGACGGGAAATCTGAAGCATTTTCCGAAGCCTGGCCGTCACGGCGTCACCGTGCTTTCACCGGCTGAGTACCTGGATCACCTCGGGGTATGAGGGCAGAGGTTTGAACGCGCGCTAAAAGGCTGCTTGGGAAATCCATCAAATCTCAAAAATGGGTGCCCCAGGTCCGGATTCTCGGACCTGGGAGGGTAATACCCCATGCTCCCGACGCCAGCCGGTCCAGAAAGACTCGATCTCCACGGCTCCTTCGCTCCCTGTTGCGTAATGGCGGAAGCTCGACCACTCCCAATCTTCCGGTTTCTCGACCAAGCCGCGCTTGACCGGATTGCGATGCATATAGCGCAGCTTCTCGACGCGCTTGTCTTCGTTGAAGATGTTGAAGTCGTAATAACGGGCCTGCCAAAAAGGGCGCTCATGGCGCCGCAAAGTGACGGAAAGCTTGATCGCTTTGATGGCTTGGTCAAGTGTGGATAGCTGCGGTTCGTTCACCAACAAGTGGACGTGCTCCGGCATCACTACATATCCGGCGACAACGAATTCGTACTTTTTGCGGATACGTTCCAGCGCGTCTTCAAAGAGATTCTTCGCTTCGAGTGAAGCAAAGTACGGGAGACGGTGGTAGCAACTGAAGGTGAGGAAATGGAAATCGCCGCATTGCTGGTAACGAACGAGTCTCTCCGTCATGGAGTCGAGGATACACTGGCGGTCCATCCCAGGTCCGAGAATCCGGACCTGGGGCACCCAAATTGGTTGGACGGTATGGGGACTTGGGCCACCCGCCAAAAGGATGTTGTGCCTGGTGCGAATCGAGTCAATATGCTCTACTGCGCTCGCTCACGCCTGACGATTTTGATTTTCAAGTCCTTCCCGTCTGGCTTAAGAAGAATGAGATCGTCGCCATCGACTGTAACTTTGACGGTATCTCCGACGATTAATCCTTGGCCTATGTCTCCAGAACGGTGATGCACGCGCTCTCCCCTAGCCGTGTAGATTATGTCCCCAATTTGCACGGTAAAGATTGCTCTAAGAACAGATGTGCCTTCGACTAGCCGCTCGCTAGTTGTGACGTTGAGCAGTTTTCCTGTCTGGAATTCATGCTTCTGTCCAGCAAAAAGCGTGGCCGCTAGCGTTATTGTGGCGAATATAACCAGCAACTTGCGAATCACGATGTCCCCCATTGTTGAGTTGTGGATCTGGCGGGTGGCTCCCTTCCCGATATTCTCGATGAACCAAATTGGGGTGCCCCAGGTCCGGATTTTCGGACCTGGGAGTTTTTGAACCTCATCGTCGACCAAACTCTATCACGAGTCACCGAACAGCGATGTCGAAATCTCTTCAAGCTTCAATCCCGTATCCCAGGTCCGAAAATCCGGACCTGGGGCACCCAGTTGTTCAATGCGGCGCGAGCCGCAGCTGCTGCATGCAACGCCTATTCTTCCTCCTCCTCCACGGGACGTTTGGCGTTGGCGAGGATTTTGTCGGCGACTAACTGCGGGACTATGTC
>JBAPYY010000760.1:0-1605 GCA_049284975.1 Occallatibacter sp. | reverse complement strand
GTGCCAGATGGCAAGCTCCATCTTCTGCCGTTTTCTGCTTTGGTGAATACCGGACAGTACATTCTGACTTCCCATCTGGTCACAGTCGCGCCCTCGGGTACCGTGCTCAGTATGCTCAGACATAGATCCGATCAGGTGATTCGAGACGATCTTCCGTATGTTGGAGTCGCGGCATGGACATCTAAAGCTCCCCAGACCACGTTCCTCGCGCGCATTAGCCGGGCCATTTCTGGACCCGAACGACGCGAATTTGTCGCGCTGCCCGAGAGCCAGCACGAGGTTGAAAACATTGCAACCGACCTTCCGAAGCCCAGCACCATTCTTTTGGGCGCGAGAGCGACGGAGTCAAACTTCAAGCAGCTTCCGCTGAGCCAATTCAACGTTATTCATTTGGCTCTTCACGGGTATGTCGATCCCGAGATTTCAGATCGTTCCGCGCTTGTCTTCGCTCCGGAGAATCCGGCAAAGAACGACGGCCTTCTCCAGGTCCGCGAGATCAGAAACCTCCGCCTCAATGCCGACCTTGTAACACTCTCGGCCTGTGACACCGGCGTAGGGCCAGTGGGCGAGGAGGGCGTAGAGAACATCGTGAATGCGTTCGTTGAAGCGGGCGCCCAGAGCGTCGTGTCAACGCTTTGGGAACTTGAAGATCACGCGACCGCCCAACTGATGGCCAACTTTTACGAGCACCTCGGCCGTCACGAGGGAAAGGCAGAGGCGCTCAGGCAAGCACAACTCGAAATGCTCAAGACGGACGCACCACCGTACTACTGGGCCGGTTTCCAACTCGACGGCGAACCGAGCGATAGCCTGTTCAGCGAGACAAAATCGACAAATTCGCCCAGGAGCACACGATGACATTGAATCCGGCTGCGAGCTCAGTACTGCCTGTTCAACTTTCACTACGTGACCGGCACGCAATCCTCGAAAACGTCCTTGCCGCTCTGCGCAAGCGGTTCTATTCGCCTGAAAAGCTGGCTGGCGATTGGCAGGCCGCAGTGGAGCGACACCGGCCTTCGATCGAGAGCGCAGGCACCGCGGATGCATTTGAGAAGGCCATGAGCGATTTGTTGGCGGAACTGCACACCTCCCATTTGGGCTTCTTTCACAGCAGTGCCCGCAGAGCGTCGAGCCGGGCCGCACTCAGCGCAACCTACCTTGAAGACGAGACACCTTATGGAAAACGTTGGATCTTTCAGGATGTCCACGCAGGAGGAGCGGCAGCGATCGCCGGCATTGAACCTGGGGACATCCTTCTCAATGTCGATGGCCGAGAGATTACTCCGCCGGAACATCCCGTATTCGCTATGGGCAAGCAAACAAGTTTGGAATTTGTAGATAGAAGCGAGCAGCAACGTACTGTTTCCGTCGAAGTTGCACGGCCCAAGGGGAAGAAGCTCCACTTCATCGAGCCCACGCTCGTCGAGGCGCGGCAACTTGGCGACGGGTTGGGCCACCTGAAGATTGCAATGTTTCCGGGAATGATCGGGGTCGAGGTTGCGAACGAGATCTCCCGCGCCGTCGAGAACTTGGGTGCGGTCGATAGCCTTATCATCGACCTGCGTGGCAACACCGGCGGAGGGATCGGCGCGCTTCGTGTAATGA
>JBAPYY010000759.1:0-2487 GCA_049284975.1 Occallatibacter sp. | reverse complement strand
ATCGTGAACTCGTCCGAAACGGCAGCCGACATGCTGGACTCGACCGGCGTCTGCGGCGACGGAAAGCAAGTTCTGCCGGGTATCGAGCCAGGCGCAAAGCATGCACAGGGCCGCTGCGGCTACGGCCCGCGTCTGCCTTTCATGGTGATCTCGCCCTGGGCTCGCCACAACCATGTTGACCACGTTATGACCGATCAGACCTCGGTCCTGCGCTTCATTGAAGACAATTGGCTCAACGGAAAGCGGATCGGCCAAGGGTCCTTCGATGCCATCGCAGGCCCCATCGACGGAATGTTTGACTTCCATTGGCCAAGGAACGCCGGCCAATATATTCTCGATTCCAGCACCGGCCTCGTGGTCGAAGATACCCACAGCGGTTTTAAGTGGTAGTAACAAGCCACCCACCGGAATCGCAGCAATCAAAGACACGGGGAAGTCCGCAATCTTTCCCGTGTCTTCGTTTTGGTTTCGCAAAATGAAAGAAGACTTCGTTCGCTTGATTACTCGCCGCAGATTTCTTGGCAGCTCGGCGCTCACAGCGGCGGCAGCGCTTGCTCCGGCGGCCTTCGCGCATACCATGTCGCAGCACGCCGTTTCTCGCGTGGCGCCCGTGACGCCGAACCTCGATCCAAATACCCTGGTCCGTTTCGTGGACCCGCTGCCGCTGCCGCAACTTGCCCGGCCCATCGGGCATCGCCCTGCGCCCGGCACATCCGGCGAACAGGCGTCCTTCTATCGCGTGGCTATGCGCGCCATCAGCACCAAACTCCACCGCGATCTGCCGCCTACAACGATGTGGTCTTATGGCGGCACGGTCCCAGGGGTCATGTTTGAAACACGCAGCGGCCAGGGAGTGCTGGTCGAATGGGTCAATGAGCTGCCCCACAAGCACTTTCTTCCCATCGACTATACCCTCTGTGGCGCGGAGAAAGATAAGCCGGAGGTGCGTGGTGTCGTCCATCTGCATGGTGGTAGAACGCCGCCGGAAGGCGACGGCTATCCCGAGGATTGGTATCCATCGGGCGAGTCGCGCACGTATTACTATCCCAACCGGCAAGACCCAGCGCTGCTCTGGTATCACGATCACGCGATGGGCATCAACCGGCTCAACATCTATGCCGGCCTGCTTGGCTTGTGGGTGGTTCGCGACAGCGTGGAGGACGCGCTTAATCTCCCCCAGGGCAAATACGAAGTGCTGCTGGTACTTATGGATCGCGACATCCGTCCAGATGGCCAACTCTCTTATCCCGTTTCTGCCGATCCTGAGCGTCCCTGGGTTCCCGAGGCATTTGGAGACGCGCATCTGGTCAACGGAAAACTCTTTCCTTATCTGAATGTGGAGCCAAGGAAATACCGCTTCCGCATCCTGAACGGCGCCAATGGCCGTTTCTACCGGTTGTCCTTGTCAGAGGGCGCTCAGATGGTTCAGATCGGCACCGACCAGGGACTTCTTCCCGCGCCGGTTGCGGTCAAGCACGTGCAGCTTGCTCCGGCAGAGCGCGCCGATCTGGTTGTCGATTTCGCGCCTCATCGCGGCGCAAACATTCTTCTTGAGAGCGAGGCGTTGACTCTGATGCAATTTCGCGTCGCCGCCACGCCCGCGCCTGACCCAAGTGCTCTCCCAGGCACTCTGCGCCCCGTGCCGCGCCTCGCGGAATCCTCTGCGGTCAAAACGCGGCGGCTTACCCTTGATGAGCAGTTGAATATGGTCGCCGAGTCTGCAGGAATGCTGCTGAACAAAACTCCGTGGCACATGCCCGTTACGGAGAAGCCGGTGCTCAATACCTCTGAGATTTGGGAACTGGTGAATCTCACAGACGATGTGCACCCAATTCACCTGCACATGGTGCGCTTCCAGATTCTCGATCGCCGGCGCTTTGATGCATTTGAGTATATGAATTCAGGCACTCTCCGCTACGTCGGTCAGCTCATGGCTCCGGAGCCGAATGAATTGGGCTGGAAGGATACGGTCCGCGTGAACGCCAAGACTGTAACACGTATCCTAGTACCCTTTGTTGGCTATCCAGGCCGCTATGTGTGGCACTGCCACATTCTTGAGCATGAAGACAATGAGATGATGCGCCCCTACGAAGTGTTGCCGGCTTAGAGGTTCATCGTCAAAGGTCCTTCAAGCCCAACTGAATCCGCTCCGATGGAGCGGAAGGGTGCGAATCCTCTTGCCGGTTGCAGCAAAGATGGCGTTGCCTACCGCGGGTAAAATCGGCGGCACTGTTGGCTCGCCCAGCCCGGTTGGCGCGTAATCGGTCTTGCGCCAATAAACGTCGATATTCGGAGTTTGCCTCATGCGCATCAGAGGGTGGTTATGGAAGTTTGACTGCTGGATTTTGCCATCCACCAGCGTGATTTCCTGCGCCATGTAGCCCATGCCTTCCATAATGCCGCCCCGGGTCAGGTTTTCGGCCGCGGTGGGGTTGATAATCTGGCTGCCCACATCTGCAACGGTCCAGACCTGATGCACCGTGACTT
>JBAPYY010000758.1:0-1650 GCA_049284975.1 Occallatibacter sp. | reverse complement strand
TGGGCGACACAATCCAGTTCTGCCGCTATGCAGCAATGTTCGCGGCTCGCGGCGGTCACGGGATCTTGCAGGTACAGGAGCCGGCTCTCCGCTTGCTGCAATCGCTCGCCGCAGTGCGAGCCGGGCTAGTGGAAACTGCGCTACTCGGGGCCGCGCCGCCGGAAGTTGACCTGGAATTTGATTTGGAATGTCCGCTCATGAGCCTGCCTGCCGTCTTCGGAACCACGGTCGAAACGGTTCCCTGGCCCGGCGCCTATCTGGGAGCTGACCCGGGGCTTGTTTCCGCTAAAAGAGTCGAGTTTCCCAGCCTGACGACCAATGGGACCAGGCCCTTGCGTGTCGGCTTCGCCTGGGCAGGGAATCCCCGCTACAAGGCGGACTGCCAGCGTTCAATCAAGCTGACAACTCTTCTGCCGCTGTTGCGTACTCCCGGCATCACCTGGATTGCGCTGCAAAAAGGCCCGGCTGCCGAGCAATTAGCATCGTTGTCCACTGACGTTTCTGTTTTGGACGGCTCCAGCAACGACTGCGACCTGGCCGAAACCGCGGCTCTCATCGCCACGCTCGATCTGGTTATCACCACCGATACCTGCATCGCGCATTTGGCAGGCGCCATGGGCAAGCCTGTCTGGATTTTGCTGCCCCACCTGAGCGACTGGCGCTGGATGCAGCAGACGGGGACCACACCTTGGTATCCCACTGCAAGACTCTTCCGACAGCGCTCACCCGGCGATTGGGTTGGAGTGATGAAGCGCGTCATCGGGCGGTTGAGCAAATTATGTATGGCAGAAAGAAGACCACCAATCAGCGAGGTGAAGCAGGCTTCGATGTTCATTTCGGCATAACCCTCAAAAATAATTCAAAATAATTCTTGACACTCGTAACTTTATTTACTAGAGTACTCTTCATAGAGGAACACTCTGAAAAAACAGAGGCCTCGGAGGAGAATCGATATGACAGGAAATGCCGAAGAGCTTGACCTGAAAGAAAGGCTCAACCTCATCGAAACCATGATCGCCGAGGGCCGGCGCACCACCGGAAGATGGGGCTGGACCTTCGTCTTCTGGGGCGTGGCCTACTATGTTGCCATCGCATGGACCGCGTACAACCAATGGCCGTGGGCTTGGCTGGTCACTATGATGAGCGCTTGGCTGCTTTGCTGGGCAATCATCCGGAGCAAGCATAAGAGCCAGTCAAAGCAAAAGCCGGCGACAACGATTGGCCGAGCCATCCATTCCATCTGGACCGCCATGGGAGTGTCGTTGTTATTGCTACTGCCGGCTCTGGGCATTACCGGCAGGTTCAATCAACATGTTTTTGTGGCGATTGTCGCCGCGATGATTGCGACGGCCCACGGGGCTTCCGGCATGATTCTCCGCTGGAAGGCGCAGATTGCCACTGCAATCGTCTGGTGGGCGGCAACCGTGGCGGCTTGCTTTGGCTCCGATAACCAGTGTTCGATTGTGTTTCTGGTGGCTGTCTTTCTCGGCCAGATAGTCTTTGGCGTTTATGCGATGAGCTGCGATGCCCGCGCGCGCAAGCTGGAGGCCGACCATGCGTGAGCTGCCAGAACTCAACCCTGTGATACACGGTAAGCTGCGCCTGGCTCTGCTTTCGCTGCTCACCGGCGTAGAAGAGGCGGAGTTTACC
>JBAPYY010000757.1:0-2178 GCA_049284975.1 Occallatibacter sp. | reverse complement strand
ACCAGGTGGAGTAAGGCTGGCCGTTCGAGTCCAGTTCCTGCGAGCCGGAGTGGACATCGTCGATGCCGGGATCAGTTTGGTCCACAGAGTAGAGCGCCCCGTTGGAATCCGTAACCCACGAGTCCTTTGTGTGCGTCATCGGGTCCTCGGGGATAGCCTTCAGGTATCCGTCCGTGATCAGGTCATCGAGCGACTGCGGCGCCTTCTGCTTGTCCATGGTATAGGAGTCAATAGCTGCCCTCATCACGTGCAGGTCTTCTTTGAGCACGGCTTCCTTTGCCATCTTGATAGCGGAGGTAAACCTCGGAATGGCCACCACGGCCAGCACGCCGATGATAGCCATCACGATCATCAGCTCCATCAGCGTAAAGCCCGCGTCCTGTCTGCGATTCCTGCTCACTGAATCCTCTTGTTCACTACTTGCTCCGCTAACTCCGCTAGCCCCGCTCCTACCCTACCAGTCAGAATACTTCGTTCCATCCAGCGCGGTTCCCGGCGACTTGGAATAGACGTCGAAGACACCCTGGCCGCCATACGAATCCGATTTCGGGTCGTCCTGCATCGAGCGCAATCCCCACTCTGCTTTGCCGGTCATGGGGTCCACCGGAATGTGGCGCAGAAACTTCACCTTCTTGGTTTGTATCTCCACGCCGTTTACCAGCGTCTCGAGGTCGGGCGGATAGCCCTGGCTGTCGAGCTTGACCTGGAAAGCGTTCTTGTCTGCCGCGTCCTTGTAGTGGTCTATGGCGTCGCGCATCATCCACAGGTCGTAGCGAAGGTAGCGTTCGTTCTGCCGCTTGACTTGAAAACGCGCAATCGGAACTGCGGCCGAGGCGAGAATCGAGAGAATCGCTACGGTCACAATTAATTCCACCAGCGTGAGCCCGCGCTCCCCTCGACTGACGATTCGGATTGGCCGCGCGTTGTTCATCAAAGCGAGTCTCATCCGCCTACTTCACCTGAATGTTTACCTGCGCGCCTGTAGCCGGCACCTGCTTTTGGGTGCTGGTGACCGCGCCCGGACGAGTGATGGCGATAACGCTGTCTCCGGCAGTCTTGGCCTGGAAGGTCAGTACACAGACAACGCCGGTTCCGCTCACCCCTGCCGCTCCCGGAGGACGCGAAGCAACAACGTTAATTGTGCCGGGCCCATCGTCGCGGTGGACCAGCGCCACCGCCTGCCCATCGCTGCTCAGGAAGTTGCCGCTGTCGATGTTGACCATCGAAAGTTTGGCCGAATCATAGGAAATCTGCAAGGGAACAGCCGCGATATTTGTTCCGCCGTTCAGCACCACTGAAACCTGGAAGGACGCGCCGGGAGCCACCGGGCCGGGCTGCGGGGTGAGCATGAAGCTGACCTTCGAAGGTTGCGCATCTGATGCAGATTGCGGCAATGCGGGCGGTTTCGTTGTGACGGTGTTTCCCGTAGTCTCGGCAGACTGGCTCAACTGCTTCAGCGCCTCAGGCGCGGCAGCCATGGCGCTTCCGCCGGGAACCGTGCCCACATTGGGCTGCGCATTGGCCGGGGGGCGTGGTGGCGCAGGGATTACAACCGGATTCAAAGCTGGTTTCGAGGCTTGGTTCGTGCCGTCGTCCGAAATCTGTCGCAACTGGATCGTCGTGCCTTCGCCGGTATCTACCGTGCGCAGATTTACCTGTTCCAACGATTGCGACCGAACCACGTGCGGCACCACCAGAAAGACAAGTTCGTCATCGTTAATGGTGTGATCCTTGGAGCCGAAAATGTACTTCAGAACGGGCAGCGAGCTCAACCCTGGGATGCCGGTTGAGCTTGCCGTATCCTGCTTGTCCTGAATGCCGCCTAGAATGCTTGCCTCACCCTCGCGCAGGCGGATTACCTGGTCCACGGTGCGCTGCGAGATGATTGGCTCGGTCACGCCGCTGATAGTCACTGAGCCGCTCTGCGCAGTAACCTCGATTTTGATCTTCAGCGTCACGTCGCGGTCAAAGTGAACCGTCGGCGTCATTTCGATATTCACGCCCACGTCCTGGTATTGAAACTGCGTGTTGACCAGCGAACTGACCACGGCGGTGGCCGCGCCGGTCTGGTAAGAGCCGGTCGCAATGGGGATCTTCGAGCCGATCTTCATGATCGCTTTTTGCCCGTCAGTGGCTCGGATGCGGGGATTCTGCAGGATCTTGGTATCGGTATCGGTC
>JBAPYY010000756.1:0-4283 GCA_049284975.1 Occallatibacter sp. | reverse complement strand
GCATAGAAGAACTGGCAAAGCAACTGGAACTGCGAGGCGGGGTGCCTCCCGCACACGAGCGTATGCCACTACTCGGTCTGGATGGGAAGTGGCAACTGGATCTGGTCGATCCAGATGGAACAAGAGTCGAGTTTATGGAGTTCCTGCCGGTAAAGCAGCCTTGCTGCGCTCCGTTCACTGGCCCGCAACCGCATCCCTCGGCTGCCTGGTAGATGCAAACAGTATCCAGCCAGGAATCCTGTCAGCGGACGACCCAGCCGAGGCGCCGCTGGCGCATAGCATGGCTGCTTGGGTTAGGCGTTCTCGTTAACTACTTCGATCGTGTTAATCTATCGGTTTCTCACGCATCGCTCTACACCACATTCGGGGTTTCAGATATAGCCTTCGGCTATCTGTCCGGCGCCTATAACTGGACCTATGCCTTATGCCAGTTGCCGATTGGAGTGCTGCTCGATAAGTTCGGCGTGCGGCGCATTGGACGGATCAGCACATTTATATGGAGCCTCGCTTCCTTTGGTTCGGCCATCACACCGAGCCTCGGAGGATTGTTTGGGACCCGGCTAGCACTGGGCGTGGGTGAAGCGCCAACTTTTCCTGCAAACGCAAAGGCCATCGGCAACTGGTTTCCCGCGAAGGAGCGCAGCCTCGCCACGTCGATGTTCGACGCCGCTGCAAAGTTCGCCTCAGGAATTGGTGTTCCCCTTATTGGGATCGTTTTGCTTAGGGTAGGTTGGCGTTGGAGCTTCGCGTTTACCGGGGCAATCAGCTTTGCCTACTTTTTGTTTTTTTGGAAAGTCTATCGAGATCCCGTCGATGATCCTCGGCTCACCGATTGGGAACGTCAATATATTGCGGAAGAGAATAATGTTTCGGAAACGCCGGAGTCGACGCCGGCAACACAAAGCTCGCTGGGTTATCTTCTGACCCAGCGAAAGGTGCTTGGCCTGGCTCTTGGTTTCGGAGCATATAACTACGTCTTCTACCTGCTGCTCACCTGGCTGCCGAGCTATCTCTCCTTTGCTTTACACATCGATCTGCTCCATTCGTTTCTCTACACTAGCGTCCCTTGGCTCTTTGCAACCTTCACAGACATCTTGATAGGCGGCTGGCTGACGGATTCGTTGATTCAGCGCGGCTGGAATGCCAACCTTGTGCGCAAATTCATCCTCATCGGTGGTACCGCCTGCGGGCTTGGCATTCTGGGTGCGGCCCATGCGCATACCACCGAGCAGGCTCTGATATGGATCAGTGTATCGATCGGCGGCCTTGCGGCGGCAGCGCCGGTTGCCTGGTCGATACCCTCTCTTATTGTGCATAGCAACGATGTTGGGAAAGTCGGCGGAATCGTCAACTTTTCGAATCAACTCTCAGGAATTGCGGCGCCGATCATCACGGGCTACCTTGTCACAGCGCGAGGATCCTTCGCGTGGGCGTTTAATGTGTCAGCGATCTATCTTGCCATTGGAATCGCTGGATACATATTTCTGCTCGGCAAGATTGAGCGCAGGAGCAGCGAGAGCGTTCCGGCGGGGCAGCCATGATGAGACGGGATACTGTACGAACCGCTGATCGGCGCTCATGGATCGGCTATGCGACAGTAGCTCTCGTGGCTCCAGTCGAGATGCCGCCGTCCACCAGCAGCGTCTGCCCGGTTATATAGCGGCTAGCTTCGGAGGCCAGGAACACGATTGCTCCATCCAGATCATTGGGCTCTCCGGGGCGTTTCATGGGGATGCGGTCTACTAAATAGTCGACCCACTCTTGAGATTCATAAAGAGCCTTGTTCTGCTCTGTGCGGAACCATCCCGGCGCTAGACAATTCACAGTAATGCCATGTCGGCCCCAATCGTCGGCCAGGCTCATCGTCAACTGCCTCGCGCCGCCGCGGCTAGCACCGTAGGGTGCCAGCCCTGCATAGCCAAACACGCTCGTAACAGAGCCTATATTGACGATCCTCCCATGCCTTTTTGCAATCATACCTCTGGCAATAGCCTGGGACACAAAAAAGCTGCCTCTTAGGTTGGTGTCGAGTATTTGATTCCAATCCTGCCATGTTACATCGAGTGCGGGCTTCCTGATGTTACATCCTGCATTATTGACCAGAATATGTATCTCGCCAAACGCGGTGAAAGCATCTTTCGCCATCTGCTCAATACTGTCCTGGCTCTGCACGTCGAGCTCAAGTGAGACGGCTCGCCGCCCTAATGCCTTGATCTCTTCTTCAAACGAGGATAGACTTTCACGTTTGCGGCTTGTCAGCACCAGATCGGCGCCGGCCTTTGCCAGCGCCCGCGCAAAATATTGTCCCAGACCACGGCTGGTTCCGGTAACAATCGCTGTCTGCCCCGTAAGATCGAAAAGCGAGTTATTCATTCTGCCCCCGGTGTCAAAATCACTTTCATCAAATTCGGCTCACGCGCGTGCAGCCGCCTGAACCAGTCCGGCCCTTCCGCAAGAGAGGCGACGGCGGTAATCAGCGGCTTCACCTGGATCTTCCCGTTTGCGATCAGATCGATAGCCTGGGGATATTCGCCTGCAGAAGCACAGGTCCCCTGCAGCTTTAACTGTCGGGTTACGACCTTCTGCAATGGCAGCGTCACTTCTGCGGCGATATTCCCAACCAGGGTCACAGTGCCACCCTTGCGCGTGCTGTCGATCGCGGCGGCCACCGTTTCGTTTCTACCTACTGCCTCGAACGCAATTTCGGCTCCTCGGCCGTTTGTAAGTTTATGTACTTCGGCGACCAGGTCTGCTCCAGAGCAGTGCAGTATCTCGTCGGCGCCAATTTGTTTCGCCAGATTCAATCGAGTTGCATCGACGTCCGCGATGAATATAGTTGAACATCCCGCAGACCGCGCAGCCTGCAAAATCAGGAGGCCGATCATTCCGGCTCCAATCACTAGCGCTGTTTCGCCGCCTTGCACCTGCGAGACACGCACCGCATGCAGAGCAACCGAGACGGCTTCCAGCATCGCAGCCTCGGTAAACGAAATCGTCTCGGGCAAGAGGTAGATGATATGCTTCGGCACAACAACATATTCAGCAAATGCGCCGGGCCGCCGGTAGTCCACGCAGGAGACGCCGATGACCTGGCGATGGTCACATAGATTGATCTCGCCTCTCGAGCAGTACTCGCAATTGCCGCAGTAGACCGTGGAATCGAAGGTAACGCGGTCTCCCTCGCATAGCCCTTGCACATGCGCACCGATTGCCGCCACCGTCCCAGCCGCTTCATGGCCCATCACGATGGGTGGAATGCGCCGGCCCGACGAGCCGTCATAACCATGCACATCACTCCCACAGATACCGCAGGCCTCCACACGCACCAAAACTTCGTTCGGTCCGACACTGGGTAAAGGCTGGTCTACGATCTCGAGATGGTTATATTCGGAAAGAAGAAGGGATTTCATCAAGCTCAAACCTTCGCTCTGAGTAGCTTTCGGTTCTAGTCTAAACCGCTGCCGCATTGGCATTGGACCAGCAGCTATTAAGGCCATGATAGCCTATACATCGCACAAGTCGAATGCTTCACGCAGACTGGTCAGCGGATCACGCACTGGTAAGAACTCCTGTGCCACATAGCCCTTGAACTGCGCATCCGCAATTGCCCGCATCACTCCATCCCACTGCACTTCCTGCGTGTTGTCCAGTTCATGCCGCCCAGGTACGCCGCCAGTATGGAAATGGCCAATCCAGGCAAGGTTGTTGCGAATGGTGGTGATCAGGTCGCCCTCCATGATCTGCATATGATAGATGTCATAAAGCAGCTTAACATTGGGCGAATTCACTTCTTGCATCACGCGTACTCCCCACGCAGTATGATCCGCCATGTAATCCGGGTGGTCCACCTTGCTGTTAAGCAACTCCAGGCAGATGGTCACTCCGTGGTCCTCGGCGATCTTCTTTACGCGGTTCAACCCCACCACGGTGTTGCGTGCGCCCTCTTCGTCCGACATTCCGCGCCGGTTTCCCGAGAAGGTGATGACATTGGGCACACCCGCCTTTGCGGCGAGCGGGATATTCACGCGAAGGCCTGCCTCAATCGCCGCATGATGCTCGGGCCGGTTGAGCGCCTCGGGGATTTCGCCGCCACCGGCGTAGCCCATCGTACAGATCAGTCCATGCCTGCGCGGCACTTCATAGTCCTCTGGCTCCAGCAGATCTACGCCCCGTAGTCCAATTTGGGCAGCAAATGCGCAGAGTTGTTCCAGCGGGATTCTCTGGTAGCACCATCTGCACACCGACTGCCGAATTCTTTGCTTCCTCAATGGTATCTTCTCTTC
>JBAPYY010000755.1:0-1808 GCA_049284975.1 Occallatibacter sp. | reverse complement strand
ACATCGTCGATTATGTAGGCGTTGCGCGGCTTTCCATTCTTGGTCTTCCTGAGGCGCATGATCCGCCTATCGAAATTCACGTCACCCCATCGCAGGTTGTATTGCTCTGACCTGCGCATTCCCGACTTCAGGGATACCTCGAATTCCAGGAGCCTGTGAATCGCCTGCTTGCGCAGTTCAGGTTGTTTAATGGGATCGTGGGAGTCGATCTTCCGCTGTAGCACTTCTCGCAGCCGTTTCTCCTCATCGGTACTGAGGAAACGCTCGACAATCCCATGGCCCACATCGCGGAGAGGGACATCAGCCGCAGGATTCACATTGGCGAGATCCTTCCGCTTGCCATGTTTGAAGATCATGGAAAAGGTCCCGCGCATTTTGTTGATGGTCGCATTGGCTAGGTTTCGCTCTTCATGAATCTCGTCGAGCCAATTCTCGATCTCGGACGACTTGAGCGCAGCGGCGGCATGGTCGCCAAACATCTCCTTGATCTCCGCAATTCGTTTGGGTGGGTTGGTCTGATCGCGGTATTCCTCTGGATGCGCCTTCACGTAGCGCCCGAACTCGTCGCACAGCTTGCCGACCGTAATCGCATCGGTGTCGCCGAGGACAGCGACCTCGGCAGTAGTCAGAACAGGCCGCTTGGCCGTCGCCGGCAACACTCCCTGTCCTGTGCGCTTGATCGTCCTCGCTTTCTCCACCCACGCAATCGCATCGGTCCGCCCTTTCGGACCCGTGCCAAAGCTCTTCCGAACTAGCTTGCCGTTCACGCGAATTCGCGCGGACCAGATGTGGCTGCCTGAAACTCTCTCGTACACCCCCGTAACGCGAGCAGGTCTCCTTGGCATATGTATCACTCCCGTATCACTGCCCGATCGAACCGGCGTCGAAGCCTCTGACGTTTCTCACTGGCGCGGGTTCTCGCGTCGTCGAACTGTGATACAAATGTGATACATGAAAGCCGTATTTCGTGCAACTCTCTGCAAAGGTTCTGCGCTAAGAGAAGAAGAAATAGCCGCATAGATACTGGGGATTCTCGACTTTATGCAACAGCGTGCGGCGGGGTGCAGAAGTGACAATAACGCCCTTTTAAGGCGTGGGTCCTGGGTTCAAGTCCCAGCGAGCTCACCACCCCAGGCTGCATCCCAATCCATAGTGGTTAGAGGCTGCAAGGCAGCAATATGCGGCCCACCAACAGAGTAGGGCAACGGCCATCAAGGCGTTGCTCGACAACTGGCCGTTGGTCAACTATTTCCCGTCCGCGGCGGCAAACTGCGCCTGGGGAGCCTGGGCCGGCGCAAACAGCGGCAGCGTGAAGCGGAATGTGGCGCCGCGGCCGAGCTCGCTTTCCGCCCAGATGCGCCCTCGATGTGCCAGCACGATGTGTTTGACGATAGCCAAGCCTAGCCCGGTGCCTCCCGATTCGCGGGAGCGGGCCTTGTCGACACGGTAAAAGCGCTCGAAGATGCGGCTGAGGTGTTCGGAAGCGATGCCGGGGCCAAAGTCCCGCACGCTAAACTCGACATCCGAATTCAGAAGCCGTGCGCCAACAAGGATTCGCTTGCCTGTTTTGCCATAGCGCAGGGCGTTTTCGACAAGATTGCCGAAAACCTGATTCATAGCATCGGCATCAGCCAGAACAAGTGCATCCGGCGCGCCGGCCAGTTCCAGCGTCACCCCCGAATCGACTACTATGCCGCCCAGCGAATCAATAGCGTCCTGCAGCAGCGCGCAGGCTCTCGTGGGCTGAAGTGCGAGCTTGTAGTCGGGACTCTCGACGCCGGCCAGAGCAAGCAGATCCTGGGTAATGC
>JBAPYY010000754.1:0-2010 GCA_049284975.1 Occallatibacter sp. | reverse complement strand
ACTGAGAACAAAATTGTGCCTTACGTCGAACGAAGATAGCGCATAGCTCAACTCGGGGTTGAAGGGGTTGACCTCTTCGCCGATATTCGACGACTGGTCCATCGACTTGCTGAAGGTATACGCGGCGGAGATCTGCAGTCGGCTACTGGTGTGGCGGGCGCTGAGTTCGAGCGCGTTGTAGTTGGCATGACCGATGGTCGATTGCAGCGCATTGCTGCCGAAGTTCGCTCCCAGCGGCCCGCGCGTTCCGTCGATTATCTGCCCGGATGCAGTTGTGTAAACATTGTTCTCGCCCTCGGGACCGCATCCGGGAAGACTTAGGCACAGCGCCGGATTGCCGGGATTGGGCTCGATGAGCACGCGCTGGCGATGACTCGAAGTACCCACATAGCCCGCGCTGAAGACAGTTTCAGGCCCTGCCTGTCGCTCGATTGAAATCATCCACTCGTTCGTGTACGGAACGCGGTTATGGATGTCGTATCCTGGAATGCCGCTGATGGGTTCATAAGTGCTCCAGTCGAAGCTTGAATCTGGAATGCTTCGCGACGAGTCAAGCGGTGCAAACGTATAAGGAAATGGCTGGCCATAGTTCGTCCCATGAGCCGCAGTGATAAACGGTGTGGCAAACAGCGGCGGAGCGGGGCTGGTGTAGGTGATCCCGTAAGGTGCATTTGCGGCCAACACGCTGATGGAGAGCGCGTCGATCGCGGTGTAGAAGGTGCCGAAGCTGGCACGAATACTGGTGGTTCCCGGAGAGCCGAGAACCTTGGCCAACGCGCTGCTGTTGTTCGCGTGGGGCGACCATGCAATGCCAACGCGCGGCGAGAATCCCAGGTTGCCGATGGGCGCGAGCGTGCGCGGAATCCCAGGGTCTCCGGGATAGAGAATGCCCGCTGGAGCGCCCGGAAACACAACCGACTGCGCGCCTGGATCAAAGGTGGAAATCTGATTGTATTTTTCCGACCAGGGCGCGATGCGGTCCCAGCGAAGCCCGTAATTCAGTGTCAGGCTCGGCTGGGCGTGCCAACTGTCCTGCGCGAAGAGGCCTATGTACTTGTTGCGCGCGTAGAACGGGTTGAGCTGGCTCTGGTTGTATTGGCTGGGCACGCCGATCAGGAAATCCGCAAAATCCACGCCAGTTTCCGTGCCGGAGAAGACGAAGCTTCCGTTGAATTGCGCGATGGGGTGGGCATTCACCTGGTTGGCGTGAACTTCACCGCCAAACTTCACGGTGTGGCTGCCCAGCACCTTTGAAAAGGTATCGGTTGCCTGATAGGTGTTGTTGGTTTGAATCAGCTGGTTGGCCGCGGCACCGGTGGAATAACCGTTGAAGTTGAGATTCTCGACACTTTGCCCCTTGGGATCGAGAGCCACAATGCTGGGCGTGCCATTAGAGTTTTCAAAACCCTGTGAAATAAGGCTCACGCCGCGTCCGCCCACCGGCTGGCCGAGGTTAGTTGAGTCGCGCAGGTAGCTCAAATGCGCGTCATTCACTTTGCTGGCGTTGATCGTTTTAGTATCGCTGAGCGCCAATAGTTGCGCCCTCCCAGTAGTCAACGCGTCGAAGCCCGGAACGCTGGCTCCGCTTTGCGCCGTGGGGTAGGGGTTATCGAGATTGAAGTCGTCGATAAAGTAATAAGCCGACAGCAAACCCCAGCGGGAATTCGCGTCCATGCGCAAGCCAGCCTTGTCGTCCCGCAGCGTCTGGTTGTATGCGGACGTGGCAAAGCCGTTGGCGTTGTTCGGCGATGGAATGTATTGGAGCATGCGCTGGGCTGGAGCGGACCACGCGCTAAGTGGAATCTGCGCACCATAAAACACGCAGGTTCCGGCCTGAGCATCCGATAGATTGGCGCATCCGGGCACATAATACTGCTCACCTTGAGTAACTGAATAACCTAACTCGCTAGTAAGTATATTGGCCAAGTAGGGGCCACTTACTGCTCAGGTTATCAGGTTTCCATTTGGCGTATTGGAGAAGTCGCTGAGATCGCCCGCCCGGTCCGCGTT
>JBAPYY010000753.1:0-2925 GCA_049284975.1 Occallatibacter sp. | reverse complement strand
TTCGAGTAGTCAGGGCCGAGGCCGAGCTTCTTCAGCGCTCTCGAATCCGGCGTCAATTTTGTCTGCCATCCCTGATCCGCTTGGTACTTCTCCATCGCTGCCTTGGTAGCCGCATCCCACTGCCCGTTAGCTTCGCCGCTCATGTAATGCTCGCGAATTAGCGCCTGCTGAATCTCAGTCACACGGCTTGGCTCAATCGCCTGCTGGCCGCGCTTCCGCCCCGCTCTGGAACTCCCCTTGCGGCCGTGGCGCTTCCCATGACTGCTGGCAGTGGAGACATGACCGCTAGTGGTGGAAGCATGATGCACCGCAGTGGAAGCATGATGCACCGAGGTGGAAGTGTGATGCACGGTGGTGGAAGCACGGTGACGCACCGTGGAGGCGCCAAAGGCCGTTGTTGCAGCCAGAGTCGCGAAGAGTGTTAACGCCAGGCTTGCTCGAAAAGACAGCACGTTGAATCACCTCTAAGAAGACACTTTCGACAGAGCCTTGCGTACGAGCGTAGTCAATCCTCAGGACCGCGGCAAGGGAAAAAAGTGGTTCAGTAACTCAAATCCAATCATGTGAGCAAAAGAGCGCACAAAGCGGAAAGCCGCATCATGCGCCCTCACAAACGCAGCTAAAGCGTTCCGCCCACCAGGTTTATGCCCTGGTCGGGATGGTGCGGGTCCATGATTTCAAAAACCACGTCGTCGCCCGATTTGAGTTTGCTCGCAACAGCATTGAACTCTTCCTTGGTGCGTGTAGGCTGCTTGTTGACACGCACAATCACCAGTCCGGGTTCAAGCCCCTGCAGGTCGGCATACGATCCGGAGCGCACCGATTCGATTACTACGCCCGGCGTATTCAGCTTGGCCGCTGTGGCCGGAGAAATCTCGCGCACCACCACGCCCAACTTCACCTCGCCAGGGTCGCCCTTTTCGTCAGGATTTGCTTCCGCCTGCTGCTCGCCCACGTCGGCAAAAACTTTGTCGCGGTCGCCGATGGACACCGTGGTATCAGCCTGTTTGCCGTCCCTCAAGTAGCCCAGGCGGACGCTGCTGCCCGGTCTGCGGCTGGCAATCTCATTCACCATATCGTCGCCGTCCTTGATCGAGCGTCCGTCGATGGTCAGAATGATGTCGCCCGCCTTGAGGCCGGCTTTTTCCGCCGGCCCGCCCGGCTGCACTTGTTGCACCAGCACGCCGTTCTTGAATCCGTAAACGCGATTCACAGCGCCCGAGAGTCCCTGATTGAAGCGGATGCCGATCGAGCCGCGCACCTTCTTGTGGCTGGGGCCAATCAGGTCGTTATAAACATCCACCACGGTATTCGACGGCAGCGCAAAGCCCAGTCCCTGATAGCCGCCCGACTGCGTATAAATTGCCGTGTTCACGCCGATCACTTCGCCGTTCATATTCAGCAGCGGCCCGCCGGAGTTGCCCGGATTGATCGCCGCGTCCGTCTGGATGAAGTGCTGAAACTGCCCGCCTGCGCCCGGCTCGATAGTCCGGTTCTTCGCCGAAATAATGCCCGCCGTCACCGTCTGCGCCAGCGCGAAGGGACTGCCGATCGCCTCCACCGAGTCGCCAACCTCGGTCGCGTCGGAGTTGCCCATCTTCACTGTCGGCAGCGGCGAACTGGTATCGATCTTGATCACCGCCAGATCCGTCGCCTTGTCCGTGCCGATAACCCGCGCCACGCGCCCCAGATCCTCGTTGTCGGGGTCCGTCGAAAGCTTCACGTAAATCTGGTCGGCCTTCTCGATGACGTGATAGTTGGTGATGATGTAGCCCTTGGGATCAACGATGAATCCCGACCCCAGTGACTCATGCACCTGGCCGTCGTCTCCGCCCTCCTGGTCGGGTATCTGCCCGCCGAAGAAGCGGAATAAGTCTCCCCAGTTTTGCGGTCCCTGCTGCTGATCCTGTCCCTGTCCCTGATCCTGCTGCTGATCGTCGTCACCGGGGCCTTGCGGAACGGGCTGAATGCGCCCATGAAAGTTGCGCTTGCCCTTGCCAGTAGCCTGTTTGGGCAAGGTTCGCGTGTTGATATTCACCACTGCCGGGCCTACCAGCTTGGCAATCCGCACAAACTCGTTGGGAGGCACCGTGGAATTCACCACCTTCAATGGCGTGGCGTCGGTGCTCGAGTTCTGCTGCTCTTGCCCGCGAACTCCGTGCGCGGCAAAGGAGCCGCCCACAATGGCGGCCGTGAGCGTCGCAAGCACAATAAACGCAGAAGCAAGACGGCGCGAGCGCAGCCGTTCAAAAAGAGATTTCATCAGTTTCATTGACCTCGTGGTGTGTCCAGCCTTCGCTCTAAAGCGTTTTCAACTTTAGCGTTAACAAAATTCTGGGTGCCCCATCCATTTCGCGTAATTTGCGAAATGGGTGGGATGGCACATCTGTCCATTTCGACAGTAAACACCAGAACCGAAAATGCTCCAGCCTGTTCCAAACACCAAGTTCAAGTATAGTCAGCCTTGCGCTCGCCGTCTGCTCAGCCAGGTTCGTCGAGCCATCCCCTTCATATAGACGCGTGCCCGCCCATCGAGTCGCAGAAACTCTCTCCCGCCGCTCATGAGAAACTAGATGTGTACCTATTCTCCGGGGCTGGCCAACTCGTTCCATTTCGTTCCGCGCGCCCCAAAACCTTGATTTACTACCCGGCGCATCGCCATCTAACAAGATTGGGCGCTCCAACCTTTGCCTGTCATCCTGAGCGAACCCTGAGCATAGCGAAGGGGAGTCGAAGGACCTGTATTTCGTTCTGATCCGGCCAGGTTGGGGTTGCCCGCATACAGGAACCCGAAAAGAATGATTAGTGTCAGCAATGTAACCATGCGCTACGGCTCGAAGGTGCTCTTCGAAGACGTGAGCGTCGCCTTTGTGCCCGGCCGCCGCTACGGCCACACCGGTCCCAACGGCTCCGGCAAAACCACCT
>JBAPYY010000752.1:0-5846 GCA_049284975.1 Occallatibacter sp. | reverse complement strand
ACGCTGGGTCGGCGTGGAGAGTGAGCGAGGCGAGGATGCTGGAGAGGTTGACGATGCGGCCAGACGCACTTTTCTTGAGCAGCGGCAGCAGAGCGCGGGTGAGCGCCACCTGAGAGAAGAAGTTGGTTTCGAAGACCTTGTGGAGCAAGTCGGGCTGGATGCCGGTGACGGAGTGCTCGGGGCCGTTGCCGGGAAAAACGCCCGTGGCCATACCGGCATTATTGACGAGTATGTCGAGCCGGCCGTACCTGGAATTGAAGTAATCGTAGGCGGCTTTGTGGTCAGCAGGTTTGGTGATGTCGAATTGGAGCACGTCGGCGTCAGCGCCCGCGGCGCGGAGTTTGGCGACGGCCTGTTCGCCCTGTGCAAGGTCGCGCGAACCGATGACAACCTTGACGCCGGCATCCTTCAATTCGAGCGCGGTTTGGAAGCCGATTCCGCGGTTTCCGCCAGTGATGAATGCAATTTGCTGAGACATGGGGAAAGTTTCTCCTGTGCTGCTTTGGATTCACGCGGCACAGGAGAAGGTGCATGAAAATGCGGCTACTCGCTCTCGCTGGTTTGCGTGGTGAGATAGCGTTCGTAGCCAAGCTCGGCGATCTTGTGCAACTGGGCTTCGAGCCAGTCAACGTGCTCTTCCTCATCCTTGAGCAGCTTGATAAACAAATCGCGAGAGCTATTGTCTTTTTCGTCGGCGGCGATACGCGCGGCTTCGTTGTAGAGGACGACGGCTCCGAGCTCGAGCTTGAGGTCGGTATCGATCATGGCCTTGACGTTCTTGCCGATGGAGAGGGCGAGCGGCTCCATGCTTGGCGTGCCGTCGAGAAAAAGGATGCGCTCCATCAACGACTCGGCGTGCTTCATTTCGTCGATGGATTGCTTTTTGATGTACTTCGAGAGCCGATCGTAGCCCCAGTTCTCGCACATTTCAGCGTGAACGAAGTACTGGTTGATGGCGGTGAGCTCCTCGCGGAGCGCACGATTCAGTTGCGCAATGACCTTCGGGTTACCCTTCATGCGGGGATTTTACAAGAGGCCGGAACGGCTTGGAAACAAAAAATTCCCAGAGATCGAGGGAGCACGGGGCGGAATTCGACGGGATGGAAACCGGCATGAGGAGCTGAAACCGGGGTATGCCAGTGCGCGAGCTGTTTATTTTTGGGATTTTTTGTTTTATTGGCGTGCGGCACGCTTTTTCCCGCAATTTTCCCTGAGAATGGATTTGTGACCCTGAAATCTCTGATTGCGTTTGTTGCGCTACTTTTTGCGCCCTGCGTGGGTTCTGCCCAGACGTTTGCCCAGTCGTTTACCGTGAACGGGCCGTTCGAGCCGGGGCGGTATATGCCGCTGGACGGCCACGAGCGCTGGCAGCGCTGGGTGCGAGAAGACGGCCGTTCGCCCGCAATTCACGTGGAATCGGTGGCGACTGCCTTGTACTTGCAGGCCATCCCCGACCCGTCAGCGTGGCCCAGGACTTCGGGCGGCTTTGCACGGCGCCTGGGTTCGAGCTATGGGAGCAACCTGATTCAGAACACGGTGCAGGAGAGCATGGCCGAGGTGGAAGGAACCGATCCGCGCTACTTTGCATGCGGCTGCACGGGATTTTTTCACCGGTCAGGCCATGCGCTGAAGATGACCTTTCTCACATATAACCGCAACGGCGACAAGACGCTGGACATTCCACAGCTCTCAGGCGCTTACGGCAGCTCAATGATTGAAGCCATGTGGTGGCCGCATCATTACTCGGCGCTGGTGCAGGGAGTGCAGACGGGCCATCTGGAGGTTGGATTCATTGCCGCGGAGCACGTGGTGCAGGAGTTTTCACCGGAGCTGAAGCGGCTGTTTCATTTGCACTTCGGCAGGGATGACGGCGAACGGTAAACACCTCCACGATACAATGCTTTCAATCAAGGAGGTTCTATGCGCAGGATTCTTCTCGCCGTTTTTGCCGTGCTCTTTGCCGCTTCACTGGCCGCGCCGCTCAAGGCGCAGGGCGCGCCGCCGCAGGTGAGCGCCGACCAGCCCTATACCGTCGAGTACTACTACAAGTGCCAGTGGGGCCATCAGGCGGAGTTTTTGCAACTCTTCCTAAAGAACCACTACCCGCTGCTCAAAAAGATTCAGTCCACCGGGCGCATTCTCTCCGTGAAGATTGAGCAGCCTACAATCCACACTTCGGAAGAGCTTCGCTGGGATTATCGCGTGACCATCCGCTACAAGAACTCGACGGTGGCCACTACGGCCAACCCCGACGAAGAGGCTTTTATCAAGGAGTTATGGCCGGATCAGGAGACTTATAAGAAAGAAGAGCAGCGGCGGTTTGAGATTCTGCTCGGGCACATTGATCTGCCGGTGGCCGACATTACTCCGGAGAAGTGAAAAAACAGGGATCAGGGGTCAGGAGTCAGGGATCAGTTGCCGGTTGAGAATTTTGCTTTCCCGCCCATTCCGCATGAACGCGGAATGCATGGGGCACGGAGCTTGGTCTGCCCTGAGTCCCACGAAAGAAAGGAAGAGGGTTCTACCAAAATGGCACTCACCGAAGACCAATCCCAGAGTCCCGAAGCTACAAGCTGCAAAGATGCCCATAAAAAAAAGCGCCATCGCACACTTGCGCAGAAATGGCGTCTCGTGAGCCTCCCGAACAAGGCGATGGTAGTTGCGACGATTGTAATGACCGGCTTCACTGGCGTCCTGGCTTGGGTTAGCTACCAACAGTCGTGCGCGATGCGAAAGTCCAATGAAATCACTCAAGAGCTGGCCAATCTCACTATGGAGTCGGAAGCTCCGGTTGTTTGGGCATACAACGCGTGTCTGACTGAAAAGAAGCTCGCTGAGGGGGAGAAAAGCCCCGCTTGCACTACTCCTGCTCTGATCCCAACGAAAAGCGGTATCGCGTATTACGCTGGTGTCGAGTTTGAGAACACTGGTCGGAGGCAGGCTGTGGTTACCAACGAGTACGTCAGATGGGAAGTGCGCGACCGGAAACGCGGTCTTCCTGATACGCCTGACTATAATCCCCCGATAGGAACAAAACGGGGAGATTACGCAATTCGGCCAAGCGGCATGACAATACAAGTTGAACGCATTTACGCCGATGGTCCTCGGTACTTTAGACAAGACGAAATCGACGCCATCAAAGAAAACAAAAGTGTCCTTTGGATATATGGCTTCATCGACATGAACATCTTTCTCAACCGCTGCCAAAGAATAAGGTTCTGCTACCCCAGCACTGCGGCTGATGGAGTGGCATGTCCCAGCGCGTATCGCATAAGGACAGAACCAGCAGAGATTCAAAAGAACGGCCAGTGCCCAAATTAAGACAGTACCAGCTTCTCTCCATTTTTATTCTCTATTCCCTATTTTCTGTTCCCGTTATCTTCCTATTCCCTGCTCTTCCACTGGCGGACGAGGTCTTCTGCGGCTTCGAGCCACTGGGGAAACTGGAAATCGAATCCGGCATCGAGCAGGCGGCCGGGGACGGCGCGGCAGCTTTGCAGCACCAGTTCCGGCTCAGTGCGCAAAAAGATTGCGCCGAGTTTGATGGCCAGCGATGGGGCGGGCAGTCCGTTGGGAACATCCCAGGCCCAGCGCAGCGAGGCCATGAATTCACGATTGGGCAGAGGATTGGGGGCGGCGAGGTTGAACGGGCCGTCAAGCTCTTCGCGTTCAATCAGAAACTCTACAGCGCGCGCGTAGTCGGTCTCGTGAATCCAGGAGACGAATTGGCGTCCGCTGCCCTGCGTGCCGCCCAGGCCGAGGCGGACAAGATTGGACAGCACCGCGAAGGCGCTGCCATGCGCGGGACCGAGAACGACCGCGCTGCGAAGGGCTACTTTGCGGGTGCGCGGAGTTTCGGCGGAAAAGAATGCGGCTTCCCAGTCGCGGGCAACGCGGGCGGAAAAATTGCGGCGCTCGAGCCAGCGTTCGGCTGAGGGCTCTGCTTTGAATGACGGCTGATCATCGCCAACCTTGCCTGTCGCTTCGTCCAGCGGCAGATCGGCTCCAAAAGCGTCGAGAGCGCGAGAGTAAATTGTGGCTGCCGAGGCGTTCATCCATACACGCGGCGGCGCAGCAAGGCCGGCAATTACGGTGCCAAGCAGACGCGTTGAGCGAATGCGCGATTCATAGATGGCCTGACGGTTGGCGGCGTCATAGCGGCAATTGACACTGCGTCCGGCGAGATTAATGCAGACGTCTGCGCCCTCGAGGTATTCGGTCCACGGGCCGGGATTTTCGCCGTCCCAGTGAACGGCGAGCCAGGGCGCGGTGTAGGGGCCGCGAGTCAGGACGGTTACCTGATGGCCGCGCTCGGTAAAGTGTCGCGCCAGTGCCTGACCCACTTGGCCGCTGCCTCCGGGCAGCACGATACGCAGAGGGCGAAGGAGGCGCGGAGTGACAACAGCAATCGTGTCCATGGATACAGCACTCTAAATGCATTCAGCTAGCGAGGGAATGTCCCTCAGGGGCTAAAGCCCTTTGTTTTACTCCTCTTTTCGGCACGACCAAAGTCGTGCTCTGACACAAAGCGGCATTTTGAAACACGTTCTACTAGTTTTTCCGCAGCCTGTGAAGTCGAGCCATGACACAAAGCCGAATTGTGCAACCCGTCCGATACTCCACGCCGCAATTTTGTACCTTGGCTTCAGCGTCGGCGCAGTCCGAGGATGCTGAGGAAGAGACTACCGCATAAAATCTGCACGCCCAGGGCCAGAGAGAAAACAGATGGCATGACAATGCGCAGCATGTGGCCGGCATCCAATGCGCCGAAGCTTTGCATCGCCCATCCGGAAACGGCAAAGATCGATCCGCCTATTCCAAGCGCCGCGAGCGTTGTTCCGACAGCGAGGCCGACTTCGAGCGTGATGTAACGGAAAACGCGTTTGAGCCGCGGATCTTCGGGAAGCAAGCCTTCAGAGATGGCGAATACTTTGGTGAACACGGCAAAGGACACAAACTGAAATCCGAGTAGCACTGAGACGAACGCATATAGAAGCGTATGCACATCGAACTCGATGCCGTCGATTACGCGCGGCCCCGGCAGAAGCCATGCACATCCGGCGAGTCCCAGCAATATCAAAAGCGATCCGGGATACAAGAAGAGCCAGCGCGGACTATGCAAAAGCATGAAGCGAAGATGGCGCCAGCCGTCGCGATAAGGAAGCAGATGCGGAGGACGCGAGCGGCCGTCGGGGCTGAGGGTCGTCGGCACCTCGGTCATCTTCATCCCCATGAGCTTGGCCTTGATTACCATCTCCGAGGCGAATTCCATTCCGGTGGTTCGCAAATCCATTTGCTGAAAAGCGCTTGTGGAAAAGCCGCGCAGGCCGCAATGAAAGTCACCAACTTCAGCGCGAAATAGAACCTTGCCGATTGCGGAAAGAATGGGATTGCCAATATAGCGATTCTTCCACGGCATCGCTCCCTGCATGATGCCGCCCTGAAAGCGGTTGCCCATGACGAGGTCATATCCCTGGCGCAACCTATCAACGAAAGCATCAAGCTTCTCGAAGTTATAACTGTCGTCGGCGTCACCCATGATGCAATAGCGGCCCTGAGCGGCGGAAATTGCGCCGTAGAGTGCCGCGCCGTAACCGCGAATCGGGACAGGTATTACGCGCGCGCCGAGGCTGGTCGCAATTTCTTGAGAGCCGTCAGTCGAGCCGTTATCGCCGATAACGATTTCGCCGCTGACTCCTGAGCAATCGAGATATTTCTGAGCTTTTTGAATGCAGGTTGCGAGTGTCTCCGCCTCGTTCAGGCAGGGCATGACGATGCTGAGTTCCACAGCCATTTATACGTTCCTTCGACTTGACTGAAAAAGAGCCGCTGAATGCGGGAGACGC
>JBAPYY010000751.1:0-4053 GCA_049284975.1 Occallatibacter sp. | reverse complement strand
AGCAGCGTGGGCCGCTTGATGGCCTGCACGTGGCCCCACAAATGGCCGTTATTGTCTCCTAGGTCGCGATACCATCTGCCGCCCGGCCAAGGTTCTATCTTCATCTGAAGGGAAGTTCCATCAGGGGTTTCGTTTCGCGGTCCTATCTGTTCGAGCAACGCATCGAAGGTCACGCTAAGGGATGCGTTGACATGGATTTCCTGGGCAATGTTCAACGTCAGGTCTTCTATGTTCGTCGCTGTTTGGATCATGGTTTCTCCTTAGGATGGATTGGACTTTCGGGATTGAATTTCGGGATTCATCTTGCTCATTTTTTCCTCGGCCAGCTTCTTGACGCTAAGCAATTGATGCTGCCAATAGCGCTCAAACGTGCCGGCCCAATCGTGCAGTGGGCGAATGGCCTCGGCGTTGGTTCGATAGAATTTGTGGCGGCCTTCGCAGCGCACACGGACCAGGCCGACGCTTCTGAGCACGCACAGGTGCTTCGACACCGACGGCTGGTCAAGGCGCAGGGTCGCCACAATGTCCCCCACCGGGCGCTCCCTGAGTGCGAGATAGCTTAGAATCTCTCGCCTGCGGGGCTCGGCTACTGCGTTGAAAGCGTCGGAAGTGGTGGCTGCTCGTGCCATGCAGAAATATATATATGCTTATATGGGAATATGTCAAGCACTATTTTTTTGCGCTTTCCACGTTTTGTGAAATGGGAAGCAAATTCTTGAAATCTCAATAGTATGCGTAGTCGCTGTTTGCTACTTCTTGTCTTCCCCCAGCCAGCGCCTCGTGTTTAGCAACTGGCGCTGATCGAGCGCCCAGACTTTTCCAGTCATCTCGTCGGGGCCTTTGCCTTCGCGGAGGCATTTGTCGAATTCGACCTGAATGGCCTGCATCTTGGCGTCGAGGTCGTCGAGGAAGCTGAGCGCCAGGGCTTCGGGGATCATGGGGAGTTTGGGAGAGCCGAATTCCAGCTTCCCGTGGTGCGAGAGGATCATGTGGAGGACAAGCGTCTTGAGGCGCGGCGGGAAGTTGGGCAGTGAATCCATGGTGCGCTCGGCGAGGGCCGTGCCAATCTGGATGTGGCCCAGCAGGCTGCCTTCAACCGTATATTCGAAGCCGATCTCCCACGAGAGTTCGCGCACCTTACCGATGTCGTGCAAAATCACCCCGGTCATCAGTAGGTCGCGATCGAGCAGCGGATAATGCGGCGCAACTCGGTCGGCCAGGGTACATAGGCTAATAACGTGCTCGAGCAATCCGCCGAGCCAGGCGTGATGGAGCTGCTTGGCGGCGGGAGCTTCGCGGTAAGCTTGAGCGATGGCCGGATCAGCCAGCATGGTAGTGAGCAGAAGCTTGAGGTCGGGATTGGTGAAGCTATCGACGAAGCTGAGAAGCTGGCGCCAGAGCTCGGCAATGTCGTATGTGGTAGCGGGAAGCAGGTCGGTTTTATCCACCTCGGACGGCAGCGCCACGCGGAGTTGGTCAACCTTCATCTGCAGGCGGTCGTCGAATCGGGAGGCCGAGCCGCGAGCTTTGACGATGTCGCCGCGCTCGAAATCTTTGGCGATGCGTGGGTCGGATGGTTCCCAGACGCGCCCTTCGAGCTGACCGGTTTTGTCGCCGAGAATGAGGCTCAGATAGGCCTTGTTGGACTTTGTGGTGCGTTGCTGCTTGGCCAGCACGAGGAAAAAGCCGTCGAAGAGCTTGCCTTCATCGAAGTTGGCCAGATCGGCGATGTAGATATCTTTCATTCTGTCGAGAAGCTTAATTCATGAGGGTGGGTAAGCGGTAACAATCGCTGACGGCAAGGGTGCGGGGTTGACGACTCCCGAGGAGGGCCGCTAGGTTAGCCGGAGGGAATGGCAAGGGAGGAATTGAAGATGAAAAGCATTAATTGCCTTTTTGCTGGAGTTTTGGCGGTGGCTGCGCTGGCCTGCGTTGCTCAAGCTCCGCGGCCCTCCGGGCATTGGGCCATTGTGGTTCACGGCGGGGCGGGAGTCATCGAACGTTCAAAGCTGGGCCCCGAAGGCGAAGCATCGTATCGCGCTTCGCTGGCTAGAGCTGAGGCCGCCGGAGCTGCAGTGCTGAATCGTGGCGGGTCGGCGCTGGATGCAATTGAAGCCACTATCAATGTTCTCGAAGACGATCCGCTGTTCAACGCAGGCCACGGCGCGGTCTTCACGTCAGAGGGCAAGAATGAGCTGGATTCCGCCATCATGGACGGCTCGAATCTGAAGGCCGGTGCGGTGGCCGGAGTCACACACACGCGGCATCCCATCAGCCTGGCGCGGGCGGTGATGGAGAAGTCGCCGTATGTGATGCTGGCCGGAGCGGGCGCCGATGCGTTTGGCGCGCGGGTTGGCCTGGAACAGGTGGACTCCAGCTTCTTTTTCACCGAAGCGCGCTGGCAATCGCTCGTGAAGCAATTGCAGAAGGAAGGCCGCCCGGTGCCGCCGCGTCCGGTGGGCGCACCGCCTCCGCCAGCAGCGCCGCCGGTTCCGGTTGCGCAGATTGACGAGTCGGCTGACGCGCACATGCACGGAACGGTGGGCGTGGTGGCGCTGGACAGGGCCGGAAATATCGCGGCTGGTACCTCGACGGGCGGATTGCAGGCAAAGATGCCGGGACGTGTGGGCGATTCGCCCATTATCGGCGCGGGCACGTACGCGTCCAACCAGTCGTGCGCTGTGTCGGCGACCGGCTCAGGCGAGTATTTCATCCGCCTCGGCGTGGCGCGAGAGATCTGCAACCTGGTTGCGTTCAAGGGCATGAAATTGCAGCAGGCCGCGGACCAGGTGATTCACAAAGAACTGGAAGCGCTGCACGGAGACGGCGGCGTTATCGCCATTACTGCGGACGGCCAATTTGTGTGGAGCTTCAACACTCCCGGCATGTTCCGCGCACGGCAGGCGGAAGGCGGCAAAGTGGAGATTGGCGTTTATAACGACGAGCCGTAAAGCAAAAGAGCTTCTGCCGCCGAGGGAATGCGAATCATTGAGATTACGTTCCCTCAGGGGCTAAAGCCCTCGTTAATTTTGCTGGCTTGATGCGGGGGTTGAAACCCCCGCATCCCTCCGAATAGAGTTCATCCGCAAGCTTGGGATCCGTGCCATTTCAAATCCCTAACGGATAATCTCGAAGCGTTCCCACTGGCAGTTGCAGACGGGGCAGCGTTCGTGTTCCTCTTCGGTTTCCGAGGTGTAGCCGCAGACAGGGCAAACGTAAAACTCGCGCGCTTCGCCAATCCACGAATCCCGCTTTCCGGCCGTCAGCAAGGCAATAGCCTCGGCATAGAGCCGCGCGTGGGACTTCTCAGCTTCAAGAGCTCCGTGGAAGGTGCGAATGGCAGTTGTGTTTTTGTGCTCCGTGGCCTCCTGGATGAAGCCGGGATACATGACGTCGATCTCGTACTGCTCGCCGTTGAGCGCGGCCTTGAGGTTTTCGAGCGTGGACTTCACTTCAACGGGGTGAATCTCGCACTCCGAGTGGCTGCCCAACTGGTGCAGAACGCGAGAGTGGTTGGTCGCGTGAATCTGCTCGGCGCGCGCTGCGGCGCGAAAGAGGCTGGCCGCGCCGGGCAAGTCGTCCTCGTCCGCCTTGGCGGCAAAGGCTGTGTACTTGGCGTGTGCGTTCGATTCGCCTTCAAAAGCGGTAAGCAGGTTCTCAACAGTAGTGGCGTAATCCACGGCAATTGTTGGCATGAAAAATCCTCTTGTGCTCCGTTCAAGAGCCTACGAGCGGGGAAAGAGGACACGCTGTGACGCAGGTTACAAGCCTGACGGTTGGACGAGTAAGCGAGTCAGCGAAATGACCCTAAAGCGATCATTCGCGGCTGTTTTATGGGCAAAAACGGGCTTTTGGGGGTGATTTTCCGCAGGTCAATCTCATGATGCGGGAGAATACGGGCTATACGTTTTTCAAGCCGTGTTGATTGCAAACAAGTTAAAAATAATCTGCAAAGTTTTGAGGGAAACTTATACCCCACGGGGGTATAGGGGGGGTGGGGGGTATGCGTGGGGGGGTACGGACCGGTCACATGCCTGACATATTGAACCGGGG
>JBAPYY010000750.1:0-5378 GCA_049284975.1 Occallatibacter sp. | reverse complement strand
AGTCGGGATTAGCGAGAGCGCCGGAGCTTGAGACGGTGAGCGCCAGCAGCGTGGCGGGCGGCGATTGAAGCACCGTGAGACGCAGGTCGCGGGCCTGTCGCAACTGCTCGGCTGGAACTTCAACCAGATCGGCGCGGCCCACGCTCAGGTCAAGCCACTGATCGCGAATGGAGCGGCGCACATGAATTTCAATCGCGTCCACAAAGGGCCGCCCCTGCCAGCAGCCATCGTTCGCGGTCAGCGTCAGCACGGCGTTATTGAATCCATTCAATTGAAACGGCCCGGTGCCAATGTTTCTGCCTGCGTCCGCTGCAATCAGGTACTCATCGCCGGCTAACAGCGCCGGCAGGTTGGGCATCGGCGCGTCTCCGATGAATATCACCGATGAGCCAACGGAGTGAATTGTCGTCCAGGGGCAGTTGGTGGCGCAGGCCGCGCTGATAGCAGCAACAACAACGGCGGAAGTTACATTTGAGCCATCGTGAAAATGCAGATCCGACCTAAGCCGGAACTCCCAGCGGTGATTTTCGCTGTCAGGATTCCACTCGACAGCGAGCGCAGGCCGAGCGAAGCCATCGGCATCCATTCGTGTGAGTCCGTCGAGCACCAGCCGCCGCGCCAGGCCGTTTGGCTGCTGCCAGGGGTCGCCCTCGATCTCCATGCGCAGCGTGCCACCATAGTGGGGGCGTGTGCGCGCCGCGGCAGGCAGCGCGAGCAAAGCTACCAGACAGCTAGTTGCAACTTGCCGTAACACGGTCCACCTCATATTGATCTGTTGTCCCTGGGCTGGGGGTTTTGCGCATCACCGCAAATATGCTCTTACCATCGGGCGCAGTCCACAGTGCCGTCACCGTGCCGTCCATCGCCAATGGTGCACTGGCGGGGACAGCCTCCAGCGCGGGCAACTCATACGCGCGAAGGCTGTCACTGATTGCTTCACCGGAACCGGCGGCGACGATCTGTGTGCCTGTTCCGCATCCGGAGTTGAGAGTGGCAAAGTCGCTGCCCCAGTCGCGCGCGCCACTCACTGGCTTGAGCGCGCCGTTCTCTGCCAGTTGCACCTTGCCGTCGATGCCGCCGATGAGCAGCGCGGCGCCAGAAACAGGGCGGGGAACGATGGAAGCCGAGTAAAAGGGAGCCAGATCCACGCTCAGGCTGGGAGTAAGAACGCCCGTAAAGTAATTGCGAGCTGAGTTGTAAAAAGCCTTGATTGGGACAATGGTGCCGTTCTCCGTCGGCGCTCCCGCTGTCTTTTCCTGTACAGCCTGCTGCGGTGCAAGCCCTTGTGAAATGGTCCATGGATCGTCGCTTTCGCGACAGCTGATCGTCCATTCTCCCAATGTCTGCGCGGGCTGGTAGCTGCCACTGCAACTCCAGCCCGCGATCGAGGCTTCAAAGCTATCCCCGCTCGGCGACGAAAGAATCAGTCCGCGCGGGTCCCGCGCCAGCGGCTTCCTTTGACCTATGCCCACGCGCTTCTGCTCTCGCCAACCACCGGCCGCGTGAGTGTAAATCACGATCTGCTCAGGCTCAACAGCTATCAGGCTGCCCGCAGTCTCCACTGCTGACAGCACTTCTTCACTGGCAATGAACACATTCTGTTTACGCAGTGTGACTCCGCTCCACGCCTGTTGTTGACGCACTGTGTTCATCCCAACCTGCACCATCGCCACGCGCGTTTCGTTACCCTCGACTACCGCAGCCACCCACAGCCGTTCGCGCTGATTCTCGCTCAGAGTCACACGGACCTGGTTGGCGCTCTCCGCTCCTGAAGACAGCACGCCATGAGTCTTCAGGTCTTGCTCAAGCAGCCGCCGAATGGCAGGAATTTCATCATTGGGGATTGTTGAAAGATTGCGAATGGTCAGCCGCGCCTGGCTGGGGCCGAGTATTTCGGCGATCTGCGTGGCAAGGTTTGCCGCAGGCTGTTCCCATTGGCTGGGCGCAGCGTTCGCTGCCAGCCCTGTTAGAACAATCGCAACAGTCGTGATGAGCCGGATCAGCTTCATTGCGTTCATCTTTCTTGCAATGTTTTGTTAGCGCGAATTATATCGTTCCGGGCCGCCTGACTCTTAAATAGGCGCCTTGATGCCTGGGTGCCCCAGGTCCCGCTTTTGGGACCTGGGATTCCACGGTCGTCGCTTAACGGCCGGAAGAAGGTTCAGCTTCCGCTTCGCTGTCCATCTCCTGCTTCACCACCGGGCTTGCGGCCATGCTCTTGAAGACGTCGTTGGCAAAGAAGAACTTGCCATCCGATGGCACCATAAGCACCTGAATCTTATCCGAGAGCCGCTCGGCCACGATCTTGTTGATCAGCAGCGGAGACTTGTTCAGCAGCGCCGCTTCGCTGGTCATGCGCTCGGCGTTGGCCGAGGCCATCAGACGCACGCGGCTAGCTTCGGCGTCGGCCATCAGGTTGCGCCGCTGCAGTTCAGCCTTGCTGTCGATCACCTTGGCCTCTGCTTCTGCCTCCGCATTCTGAATGGTCGTTTCCTTGTGCGCCTCGGCTTCCAGCTTGCTCTGCTCTATCTGTTTCTCCTTGAGCGGCAGCGTGTATTGCATGGCATCCGCCTCGCCCTTGGCCTCGACAACTCGCGACTGCGCTTCGCCCTCGGCCGCCTTTACCTTCTGCACCGCATCGGCCTCGGCCTGCAACTCTGCAATGCGCACCTGCTTCTGCTGAATATCGGTTACCACGCCGAGCTGGTCATCTTCCTGCTCTTTCAGCAGCAGGCCTTCCAGCCCCTTGGCGTACTCGGCCGGCAGCTGAATATCCGAGAGCATCACCTCTTCGACGAAGATGCCGTCCTCGCCCAGCTTGCGAGTAATGACCTCTGAAGCTTTGGCGCGTACCTCTTCGCGCCTTGTGCTGAATATCTCCTGCACTGTGTAGGCCGGAGCCAGCTCACGCCATGCGCTGGCCACCACCGGAGGCACCAGTTCCTTGTCCACAGGCTGCGGCATATGTGCCTGCACGCTCGCCAGCTTGTCGGGATCCAGGCGATAACGCACTGTAACCGCGAGGCCAATGTTCAGGCCTTCCCGTGACTGAACACTGAGGCCATTCTTCTGTTGTCCAGGCCTCGCGACTTCTTCCACCGCTCCCGCTGTAAAGAGGTGATCGCGCAGGTCGAAGGTCTCGACGGTCTCAACCAGTGGAGTAACGAAATGCAAGCCCGGATACAGCGTACCCGGCAGTGTGCCGCTAAACTGACTTACACGCACGCCGCCCATTCCGCTGGGCACCACTACGATGCTGGTGGCCACGAGCAGCGGCAGGCAAGCCGCCAGTACAAGCGCGACTGGGCCACGCCAAGCGATCTCTCCTGGTTCGTCCGTAATCTCTTCTCCCCTGGCCTTGCGGCGCGCCATTTGAATGCGAAGCCAAAGTCCATTCAGTGGAATTGCCACAGCGGCAGCCAGCAGCAGCACTCCCGCAACCGTCAACAACAGCTTCAATGCGATCATCGCCCTTCTCCTTCTTTGTGATTGCGCTCAACTAGTCTGCTGGCTTCCGGCCGTGGAGCAAGCAGCAGCCGGACCAGTCCTCCAAACGTCAACTCCTCGAAGAGCAACCCGGCCGCAACTGGCAGCAGCACCGCGCCGAGACCGCTAATTGTTTCGTTGAGTAGGTTCATTTCCGAGCCTCCTTACCGCGCCGCGATCAGGACTTGATTAGCCTGCTGCGTGCCGGGGCCGTCAGGCTCCTGCGCGGTTACATCCGCTGCCGGCGCTTCAGCCGGTGTGGTCATGACCATCAGGACCGGCTTCGCAGCGGCGACCGGCTTCTCGCCATCGCCAAATAGCCGCGCCGTCTCGTCGTTGCGCTCGCCCACCAAATCCACTGCGTCGCCGACGGATACCAACTCGTAGAACTCCTCGAGATCTTTTCTGGCCATGCGGATGCATCCATGCGAGACGGGTTTGCCAATGGAGTTGGGTTCATTTGTTCCGTGGATTCCGTAGCCGGGAATGCTGAGCCCCATCCAGCGCGTGCCAACCGGGTTTCCTGGTCCCGGAGGAACGGTCTTGCCATTATGGTGATAGGTGGGGTTGGCCACGCGCCGCGCGATGGTGAAGCTGCCCACCGGGCTGGGCGTGGAGGGTTTGCCCACCGCGACGCTGTAAACCTTCTTGACCTGCCCGTTCTCAACCAGCGCCAGCTTGCGGTCTTCGAGGCTCACGACGATCACGCGCTGGACCTTATTCTGCTGCGCGCCAGGCTGCGGCTTTGCTGCTTTCTGGCCCATCGCCTGTATAGCCATCACTATCGCCGCCACTGCCACCATCGCCAACTTGCTGAGCATCAGAGCTTTCATCGCATCCCCCGATTTCGTTTTCAAATTGCCTGCGCCCAGACAAAGTGCAAGCGATCCGCCAAACGCTATCGGTTGAAAACAAAGATGTTAAGGGATAGATCAATAAGGATCAGCGTGTCAGCTTAAACACGCCGTGTGCGAGTTGACACGACCGCGGGCGCAACGATTCCGGTCACTGCTTACTGAAGAGCGTCAAAGGAATTGGCCCTCTGTGTAGAGAAGGGGCGATGATGTGCCTGAGCCAACGATGAACCCATACATACTCTTGGAAGAATTCGATAAGGAAGTTGCCGAGGTCATCGGGGCGGTGCTATCACCGACGGCTGAATGCGCAAAGTGAGGGAATTATGGACCGACCAGGGCCGTGTATTATCGCGGGTTCGATAGATGGCTCTGTAACTTATTTATTCAGGTATATATGAATTGGTTGCGGGGGCTGGATTTGAACCAGCGACCTTTGGGTTATGAGGAGACCAAGACCTAGCTAAATCAACAACTTAAAGAAATTGAACACAACGCTAAACCACTGTAAACGATCTACCGCTACAACATACTTGTCCCTGATCTGTCCTGGGCTCTGTCCCTTCCATCCTACTTTTTCTGGGAGGCCGGTAGAGCTTCAGTCAAGCGCTGCTACATGATGGTGAAGAAGGCGATCAAAGCTAAGAGAGCAATGATCGCCAGGCAACCGCAACCCGTGCTGTTCGTCTTCCGCGCGACCGTCGAACCAGTAACAATTGCGATGCTTCTGACGAGCGCACTTCCTGCGAGAATTGCAAGCATCAATCCGATGAACCCCATAGGTTCTCCATGTTTTCCTTCTCGCCTATTCGGAAATCCGGGAGGTCGTGAGGCACGCGACGGAGCCATTCTTCGGCAGGTTGGAGAGTGCACTTCTTCTCCACCGTCGTTTGGAATGGTGAACTCCACCCTACACTTTCAGCTATTCCGGAATCCGCTCTGCCTGTGCCGCGGTGGACACCTCTGAGGACGCCTTATTTAGCAGAGCGCAGGCATACTGGACGCCATTCCGGCATGGATCCGTCACCAGCTCTCTTG
>JBAPYY010000749.1:0-8166 GCA_049284975.1 Occallatibacter sp. | reverse complement strand
GCCTTCAACAGTTCCAAACCATCGATTCCACTGCCCGCCTCGAAGACCACCAGTGTGTCCAGGCCCGCCTGGCGGAGCGAACGCTCCACAATCTTGCGCATAACCGAGGAATCGTCGACGATCAGGGTTCTCACTTCACTCATGCCCAGGCCCCTCTGTTAATGTGTCTATCGGCGAAGGCGGTCAATCCATGAGCGATGCGCCGAACGCCGCTCTCCCGCGCTCGATCGAAAGCCGCAATAAAATCTCAGTGCGACGCAATCGAGCAAATTACATCCATGGTCGAGCCGCGCTCCGGCATCGGGCCGCTTTGCGCCCGCCGCCACATGCGCAGCCACAGGCAGTCATGCACCCTCACAAGCCGCGAAGCGACGGGACGCGCCTGCTCGATGGATCGGGCAAGAGAGCGTACGACGGCCTGCTCCGAGACCGCCTCCATCAACTCCACTGCGGGAAACTTCGCGCCCAGCATGCGCGCGTGCGCCGGGCCAAACTGAGACTCTCGAACCAGCCCGCTTTCAACCCTCAGGCCGCTCATCCGCTCCACCGCCAAAGCCAGAATCGGGTCCTTCCGGTCCTCGAATCCCAGGTAAAGCAGCTTGCCCGCGGCAACTCGCAGCGGCAGCGCGCCAAAAGCGTCCACAAACAGCCGCGGCACTAGAACCGCCAGCGTCTCAGCGTCGTGAAACTCCAGCGGCATCACCGGGCAACTCCATTGCAGCCCCAAGGCTCTCGTGACCAACTGCTCGCTCACTCCCTGCTGGCTCACCAGCCAGTGGCCCAGGCGCCCGGCTCCGGCAACCCGCTGCGCATCCAGCGCCTGGCGCAACTGACCGGAAGTAATCCAGCCCTGTTCAAGCATCACCAGGCCAAGCGGAATGCGATGCCGGTGAGTCTGCTCGGCAACTACCCGGCCATCGAGCTCGCGGCGAACAGCCGTCGCCACCCGCGCCGCCGTACAGCCGCTCGAACAGCTCCATCCCCCTTCAAAGACCGGCGTCTGGCGGCCTCGCCATAGATGCAGCCAACCGGAGCCGCAATCGGGGTTGGCGCAGGTTTGAAACACTGATCTCCGCGGCCCGGCATGTGCCTCCGCTTCCCGGTCAGCGAACCGCTCCCGCAGGCCCGCATCGGGGAATGCCGGCAATCTCTCCGCGTCGATTCCTCCGCTCTGGCTCCGATTCACGTTCCGGCTTAGAAAAGGCATCGTATGCTCTCCAGCCGCTTGCGAGGCGAGGAGACCTCGGTCACCCGCAAGCCAAAGTTTCCGTTCACGAGCACCACTTCGCCGCGCGCCACAATCTTGTCTCCTACGATCAGGTCCACCGGGTCTGCCACGTTGCGATCCAGCGCCACCACGTCCCCGGGTCCGAGATCGAGAATCTCGCCCAACGGCAATTCCTTCGAGCCGAAGCGCAGCGAAACCTCCAGTTCGACATCCAGCAGCAGGTTAATTCCAGGGCTGAGCCCCGCGGGCGGCTGAGGGGTATCGTCGAGCCGGGCAGCGGGTTGAGCCGCTGCCTTGGGCGCGCGCACCTCGTCGCGCACCAGGATCACAAAAGAGCGCTCGCCGTCTTTCAACTGGAAGGCGCGCGACACCTTGCTTTCGCCCGTGATCTCCTCGAACTTCTCCACGCGGCATTTTTTCCCGTCCTTGGCCAGCATTTCACCGGCCGCAGCATTGGCTGCCTCCCTCAGCAACTCGCCCCAGCCGGCCTTCTGGTCCATCCCCTCGCCCACCAGCACCGCATCCAGAATCGCGGGGTCGAGCAGCACTGAAAAGCGGCCCTCCACATCCCCGCTAATGGTGGCGGCAAAGCCGAACGCTCCCGCCCCGAGAGGCTTTGGGAGCGACTCGACAAGCTCCGGCTCTCCGGCCAGCGCCTGTGAAAAGAGCGATGCGGCAACCTCGGTCCAATACTCCAGATAACTCTTCATAACTCAGCCTCGGGAACGGGTCGTTCGATGCGCGCGGCGCGTTGCGCACCCTGACGAATGGCCTGCGCCAGCAGTAACGCCTGGCCGCCGACCCGCCATTCCGGCAGGGCGCTCGCCGGCAGGTTCAGCCGCAAAACCGTGCCTGGCGCCAGGTTCTCGACCTCGCTTGCCGCCAGTCTTACCGTGGGCAGTTGCAGCGAGGCGCCAAAGCGGATGCGCCGCGCCGCAATCTCCATACTCGCCCGCGTCTCGCCTCCGTGACGGCGACGCCGCGCCCAGTCCGATGTCAGCCTGCGCAGGATGGTGTTGGCCACCACCGCCGGAAACGCCAGGTTCAACAATCCGGAACTGTGCGGCATGCGAATCTCGAAGCTCAGGCAAAGTGTCTTCTCCGTCACCGACATGATGCGCGCCACTTCGGTCTGCATCTGCCGGCGCTCGAAGTTGAAGCTCAAACCCACCGGCTGCCAGGCGGCGGTCAGCTCGCGGCAGATAATTTCCACCACGCTGGCCAGAATTGATTCCTCGATATCGGTCAGCTCGCGCAGTACGCCATCCCGGCCTTCGCCGCCCAGCAGCAGATCGATAATCGGTGGAGCCAGCGCCAGGTCCAGCTGCAACACCGCCAGCGCGCCCAGCGGCTCCATCCGCACCGAGGCCACATAGTTGATCTCGGGAATACGCAACAGAAACTCGTTGAAGGGAATCTGCTCGGCTGAAACCAGATTGACCTGAAAGCGGGTGCGCAGCCAGGCGGCCAGATTATGCGTCAGGTTGCGGGCAAACAGATCGTTCAACATGCTGATGGCGCGCAACTGGTCGGTCGATATCTGGCCCGCCGAAGCGAAGTTGTAAGGCACCACGCGCGCCCGCACCTCGGTATTCTGCGCCTCGGGCGCGCTGCTGCGCGCCGCCTGGAAGAGAGCGTCAATCTCATTTTGCTTGAGCGTCTTTTCCATCATCTTCCGCCCCCGGCGGCCTTGCGGGAGCGCGGCCTCTCAAAGGCTCCGCGCGCCGCCAGGTCCTTGAGCGCCGAGCGGAGATGCACCACCGCCGAAGCATGCACCTGCGAGATCCGTGATTCAACCACGCCCAGCGCCAGCCCGATCTCGTGCATGGTCATCTCCTCGTAGTAGTAGAGGCTCATCACCAACCGCTCCCGGTCGGGCAGATTCTGAATTGCTTCCGTCAGCCGCTCTTCCAATTCGCCCCGCAGGCAGCGAAAGAGCGGGTCCTCTTCCGGGCTGCTCGGTATATACGCCAACTCCTCCTCGCCCGAATCCTCGTTGCGCTCCATGTGCAGGGTGCCGATCTCCAACCCCTTCAAGTCGCCCAACAACTGCTGATACTCATCGAGGTTCAGCGCCATCTCCGCAGCCACTTCGGCCTCGTCCGGCGCATGGCCCATCCTGGCCGTCAACGCCCGAATGGCCTCTTCCACGGCGCGGCCCTTCCTGCGCAGCTCACGCGGACTCCAATCGAGCGTCCGGAGGCTATCGAGAATCGCGCCCCGGATGCGGAACTGCGCATAGCTGCGAAACTGGACTTTCTTCGCCGGATCAAATTTCGAAAAAGCGTCCATCAGCCCCACCACCCCGGCCGAAACCAGGTCTTCAATGTCAACGTGCTGAGGCAGCCGCTCGTGAATGCGTCGCGCCAGAAAGCGCACGATCGGCAGGTGCTCGAGCAGCACCCGCTCCTGCTCGCCCGTGAGCAGCGGCAGTCCGGCGCCGCCGGGCGGATAACCACCCGGAACGCCCCGCCGCGATGTTTTCTGACTTCCCGCCGCATTTGCCGTTTCCATCCCCATCGCCATCCCTTCAACGAAACCCGAACGATTCCCTATTCCCTGGTCCCTAGTCCCTGTTTTCACTTCACCGTGCCCACCGGCCGCAGGCGAATCTCAGGAGGAATCTCACCTGCAGCCACCACTGCCAGGCGCGGCATCACCGGCTCCAGCCAGCGCTTCACGTGATAGCGGGCTGGACTTGGGACAAGAAGCACGGGGAGTGCCGCAGCAGAGGAGGCGGGGATAAGACGCTTCAAAGAATCGGCCAGGCGGCGAACCACCGGCGTCGCCGGAGTCGATGAAGCAGCCAGCATTCTCTGGCCGGTCTCTGGCTGAAGCGTGGTCAGAATCTCTTCTTCGAGCGCCCCATCAAGCAGTAGGACCGGCAATTGGCCTTCTCCATCCAGCAGCGGCTGGATCAGCCTTCTGCCCAGCGACTGCCGCGCGGCCTCTACAAGCGCCACCACGCCTTTGTTCACCGGCGCGGTCTCCAGCATGGATTCCAGAATCGCGCCCAGATCGCGGATCGAGACCCGCTCCCTCAGCAGTTGTTCAAGCACACGGCCCACCTCGCCGAGCGAGAGCAGCTTGGGCACCAGTTCTTCCAGCAGTTTCGGATGGCTCTCGTTGAGCGAGTCCATCAGCCGCTTGGTCTCGGCCCTGCCCAGCAGCTCCCAGGCGTTGCGTCGAATGAGTTCGCCCAAATGTGTGGTGATCACCGTGACGGCATCCACCACCGAGTAGCCTGCGGCAATGGCCTGGTCTTCCAGAGCCGGCGCAATCCAGATGGCGGGCACGCCGAAGGCCGGCTCCCGCGTCTCCCTGCCGGCCAGAGGACGGCGGTTCGGCTCGCCCGAGACGGCCAGCAACTGCACTCCCTCGGTCTGCCAGCGGCCAATCTCCATGCCGCGCAAACTGAACAGATACTCGCGCGGCCTGAGGCGCAGATTGTCGCTGATATGCACCGGGGGCACCAGAAACCCCATCTCCGCAGAGAGATGGCGGCGCAGCGCGCGCACCCGGTTCAACAGTTGCCCGCCCTGCTTTTCGTCCACCAGCGGAATTAGTTGAAAGCCGATTTCGAGCGTCAGTTCTTCCAAACGCAGCAGCTGCGCCAGATCCGAGCTCTGTGCCTCGCCCGCCTTCTTCTTTTCCACCACCCCCGGCTCAGCCTGTGGAGCTGTCGCTACGTTCGCTGCCACGCGCCGTCCGGCAAAAAACAGAAGGGCCGACACGATCAAAAAAGACAGCTTGGGCAAACCTGGAATCAGGCACATCGCCCCGCAAACCAGGCTGGCGACATAGAGTGTGACCGGCTTCGCCAACAGTTGTTGCCGTATTTCGCCGCCCAGCAGGCCCGCCGAGTTGGCCCTGGTCAGCGTGATGCCGCCGGCCACCGAGACCAGCAGCGACGGAATCAGCGTGACCAGCCCGTCGCCTACTGTCAGCACCGTATAAGTGCGTGCCGCCTCACCCAGCTCGATGCCCTGCTGAAGGGTCCCAATCAGCAGTCCGGCGATGATGTTGATTCCGGTAATCAGAATCGTCGCCAGCGAATCCCGTTAATTGAAGCGGGCAGCTCCATCCATCGCGCCATAAAATTCAGCCTCGCGGGCAATCGCCTGGCGCCGCCTGCGCGCCTCGGCCTCGTCAATCAGCCCCGCATTCATGTCGGCGTCGATGGCCATCTGCTTGCCCGGCAACGCGTCGAGCGTGAAGCGGGCCGTCACCTCGGCCGTGCGCACGGCACCATGAGAAACCACTAAGAATTGAATGGCGATCAGCGCAAGAAACAGCACGAAGCCGACCACGTAGTTGCCGCCCACCACGAATTGCCCGAAGGCCTCAATGACCTTGCCTGCAGCGGCCGTGCCTTCCTGTCCGTGCAAAAGGATGCGGCGACTGCTGGCGATGTTCAGCGCCAGCCGGAAAAGCGTCAGCAACAGCAGAAGAGTGGGAAAGACGCTTAACTCGACTGCGCGGCGAATCTGCACGGCGGAGAGAAACACTATGATCGAAGCCGCCATCGACATGGTCAGCAGAAAGTCCAGCGCGAAGGCCGGCAAAGGCACCAGCATGACAAAAATCACGCTGATGGCGACCATCGGCAGCACATACTCTCTCAGCCGCTGGAGAATCGAGCCTCCGGGCAAGCTGCCGGCAGCCAGTGCGGTTGTACTCATCGTGAATTTCCTCCCAAGGGCGAAGCGCCGGGGCCAGACCGTGTATTTCGCGTTGTTGCCTGCGCTCTGGCCGCTGCTTCGCGGGCGCGCCTGTCGCGCATCTCCGCTTCCAGCCGTTGTTTGTAGAGCCATGCAAGAATGGCCGCGACAGCCGCATATAGATCAATCGGAATCGGCTGGCCGACCTCGACCGAGCGATAAAGCGAACGGGCCAGCGGCGGGTTTTCAATAATCGGCACGCCCGCCCAGCGCGCCTCCGCCTTGATCTCTTCGGCCAGCAGGTTGCGTCCCTTGGCCAGCATCTTGGGCGCCTCCATGGTGGCGAAATCAAAACCCAGAGCCACGGCATAATGTGTGGGGTTGACCAGCACCACCGCGGCCTTCGATACGTCGGCTTTCACCTTGCGGCGGCGCAACTGGCGCTGCAAATTGCGAATGCGGCCGCGAATTTGCGGGTTGCCTTCGGTCTCCTTGTACTCGTCGCGCATATCCTCGCGGCTCATCTTCAGCCGCGACTCGCGACTCTGCCACTCCACCAGATAGTCGATTGCCGACCAGCCAAAGAGCAGCCAGGAGGCGGCAAGCAACAACCCGTAGACATCCGAGCCAAGCATCTCCAGCCGCACAATCGAAAACGGCGGCAGCGTCAGTTGGCGCGCAATGCGCTGCACGCAGAAGACCGCGAGCAGAGCCGCGGGAATCAGGGATTTGGCCAGCCGCGATGCGGCACGCAGCGAAAAGAGATTCTTGATATTCGAAACCGGGTTGATGCGATCCAGCTTGAAGCCCAGCATCTCGGGATGGAAGCTCACTCCGCCGGTCTGCACAATTCCCACGCCCAGAGCGGCCGCCGCTACCGCCGCCATCATCACGCCCAACGGCGCGAGACTATCCATCGCCAGGCGGCGCAGCGCGTAGAGCGTAGGCTCGATCGCGGCCGCTTCCCATCGGGCCGGCTGCCCCAGATCAAGAAAAGCCGCAAAGTTTCCTCGCCACACCATCAGCAGATGGCTTCCCATCGCACCCAGCACCATCACCCCTGCCAGCGTTCCAGCCGCGGAGGAGAGCTCCCTGCTGTGCAGGATGTCGCCTTCCTTGCGTGCCTTCTCTCTGCGGTGCTGGGTTGCCTGTTCTGTGCGCTCTCCGGGCATCGCCTATCCTCCCAACCCGTGACCCGGAACAGCGATCAGGCGCTCCGCCAGATCGAGCAGCCCGCTGAAGCGAGCCTCGATAAAACGCGGCCACAAGGCCAAGGACCCAATCAGCAGCGCAAAGCCGGTGAGCGTCTTCATGGGCACGGTCAGGCTCATCACAGGCAACTGCGGGCTGAGCTTGCCCATCAGGGCCACGGACAGCTCGACCAGCATGGTTGCGGCCAGCACCGGCGCGGCCAACTCGACGGCGGCCAAAAAGATGCCGGCGGCGGCGCGCACAATCTCGAGCGCCGCAGTCGGCGCCAGCGCGTAGCTTCCCAATGGCGCCACACGAAAACTGCGCACCATTGATGCCAGCATGATTCGGTCCAAGCCCGCCCCAATCACAACCAGCGTGCCCATCAGTTGAAACAGCTCGCCCAGAAGCGGCGTCTGGATGGAAGAGGCCGGGTCCAGCAGGTTCACCAGCGAAAAGCTGAACTGCAGCCCGATAATCTGTCCGGCAAAGAGCATCATCTCGTTCAGCAGCGTGAGCGTTAGTCCGTAAACCAGTCCCACCGCCAGCTCGCCCAGCAGCGAAGAGAAGCCGAGAGTAACTTGCGCGTTGGGCAAGGTCGCCACCAGCGGCGCCAGCAAGAACGCCACCGCGCCCACAAAAACCGCCTTGGCGCGTATCGGCAGAGCCGTCGAAGAAAAGAACGGAGCGAAGGCCACCATCCCGCTCACCCGCACCAGGACGAGCGTCATGGAACAAAGAAAATTGCCCCACTCGATCTCGTTTCCATGCGGCATCGTTTTCTTTTCCCTCGCGGTACTGACGGGTACCCCACCCTCGCCGCGTCGTTGTTTTTGCGGCTAGGGTGGGAAAGCTACAAGCCCAATCAGCCTCGGTCATCAGCAGCGCATCCGAAGAAGCTGCCTTTAGCCGATGTAACGGTGCAGATCAATCAGCAGCCGCACGGTATAATTCGCCATCCGGCCCAAAAACCACGGCATCCCCACCAGCAAGATCATGGCTACGGCGGCCAGCCGCGGCACCGAGGTCAGCGATTGCTCCTGCAGACTGGTCAGGGTCTGGAAAAGGCTCAGCACAAAACTCAAC
>JBAPYY010000748.1:0-3156 GCA_049284975.1 Occallatibacter sp. | reverse complement strand
GATTGCGAGGTGCCTAATGAGCGATGTGAAATTCACTGTTGGCGGCGCAATGGAAGACGAGGCCTCGCGCCGGTTCATTGACGCCTGGCATCGCGCGGAGGGCGGAAAGCGCTTCCATGAGCGCCATCTGGCCTTTGAAAGTTGGGATGCGCTGGCCCGCGTCTTGACCGGCAAGCGAATGGAGTTGTTGCGCTATGTGCGCCGCCACAATGTCACCAGCATCCGCGCCTTGGCCAAGGCGCTCAGCCGTGATTACAGCAATGTCCACGCCGATGTGCAGGCCCTTGCGGGCGCGGGGCTTCTCGATAACTCCAGCAAAGGCGTCCGCGCCGACTACGATGCCATCGAAACGAAGATTGCAATTTGAGAACGCGAACTACGAGCGCAGAAGAACCGCAATAGACGACAAGAAGCTTTAACTATCACCTGCGGAAAGTGAGAGCCGTGAAACGTAAGACGATGTATATATTGGGCGTTGTTGTCATCCTCTACGCAATCATCGCAATCGGTGCAATAGGCGCATTAAGGCGTGCAATCCGGGCGTATACCGAGAATGCATGCTTGACAGAGGAAAGGCTTAAGATTGACGACCATTACGGCTTCGCTTATGAAGTTGTATACGAAAACTGCGATACTATTGCGAAACAAGAAGATATTAGTGTCTACGCAAAGAAGGCAGTTCCAAAGGGATATCATGGATCCTCCGGCTCGGAAGATCAACGAACCCTTCTTTTTCGTTACGACCCCGGAAGATATGATAATCCACTACCGACGATCACACGTCCGTCACAATCTACAATCCTCATTTCTATTCCAAAAGTCTCCTCGATTATCTACCAGAACCGGAAGTGGGAGAACATGTCGGTCAACTATGAAATCGGGCAGGTTGATTATCCTGCAACAACGAAGTAGATATATATCCCGCCTTAGCGACACAAACGACTACGCCGCGAAAGTGGATACCCGGCTGACTCATCCTGCCTTATATAAGCAATGAGCCCCTTCACCGTTAGGCAGAAGGGGCTCATCAAGTTTCAGACAACAAAGATATTGCGCTATCCCGCTTTTTCCAGCAAGCACAACGACAGATCGCGCCGCTCGACCATATCGCTGGTGATTTCCAGATCGCGGACGCGCTTGTTGTTGGGCAGGTGATACATCAGGTCGAGCATCAGCTCTTCCAGAATCATGCGCAATCCGCGCGCGCCCACCTTGCGGGCCAAAGCTTCGCGGGCCACGGCTGCCGCGGCTTCCTGCGTGAAGTGCAGGCGAACGTTCTCGTATTCAAACAGCCTCTGATACTGCTTGAGTATGGCGTTGCGCGGCTTGGTCAGAATCTCCATCAGCGCCGCTTCATCCAGTTCGTCGAGAATGCCCATAACCGGCAGGCGGCCAACAAACTCTGGAATCAGGCCGTACTTGATCAAATCCTGCGGCTCAGTCCGGCGCAGCAACTCGGTGTCGCGATGCGAACGGGATGTCGCTGCATCGCCCTCCGTCGAGTCAATGGTCTTGAAGCCCAGCGCCTTCTTGCCCACGCGCCGGCCCACCACGCGCTCCAGGCCAACGAAGGCCCCGCCGCAAATGAACAGAATGTTGGTGGTATCGACGGCGGTGAATTCCTGGTGCGGGTGTTTGCGTCCGCCCTGCGGAGGCACATTGGCTACAGTACCTTCGAGAATCTTGAGTAGTGCCTGCTGCACGCCCTCGCCGCTCACGTCGCGTGTGATGGAAGGGTTCTCGTCCTTGCGGCCGATCTTGTCGATTTCGTCGATGTAGATGATGCCTTGCTGGGCGCGGGTCACATCGCCGTCAGCGGCCTGCAGCAGCTTGAGGATGATGTTCTCCACATCCTCGCCCACATAGCCGGCCTCGGTGAGAGTCGTGGCGTCCACTATCGCGAACGGCACGTCGAGCATCTTGGCCAGTGTGTGGGCCAGCAGCGTCTTTCCCGAGCCGGTGGGTCCGATGAGCAGAATATTGCTCTTGGTCAGTTCCACTTCGTTGCTGCGCGTCTTGTTCATCTGGATGCGCTTGTAGTGGTTGTAAACCGCCACCGCGAGCTTCTTCTTGGTCTGGTCCGGCCGATCACGAAGTCGTCAAGAAAGTCCTTTACCTCTTGCGGCTTGGGCAGATGGCCGGCCACATTGGCCGGATGGGCGGCATCGGCGCCCTTGTCGTCTTCAAGAATCGAGTTGCAAACGGCCACGCACTCGTCGCAGATGTATGCGCGAGGGTAGTCGCTGGGCGACGAGATCAACTTGGCCACGGCGTCTTGTGACTTGTGGCAGAACGAACAGCGCAGTGCCTCTTCGGGTCCCGTGCGCGTTTTCATGTTCCCGCTCCCTTATGGACAAACTACTTTCGATCTACGATCGAGCTGACTTGCACTTTACGTTCTCGGCCGGTCGATGATTTCATCAACAATGCCGTAATCCTTGGCTTGCTCCGCATTCATAATAAAGTCCCGCTCGACATCGCGTTCGATGCGGTCCAGCGGCTGGCCGGTGTGCCGGGCAATCAGGTTGTTGGTAATCTCGCGAATGCGCAGAATCTCGCGCGCGTGAATGTCGATGTCGGTGGCCTGTCCGCTCAATCCGCCCATGGATGGCTGATGGATGAGAATGCGCGCGTTGGGCAGGGCGAACCGCTTGCCCTTGGTGCCGGCCAGCAGCAGAAACGCGCCCATCGAGGCCGCCTGGCCAATGCAGATGGTCTCGACTTTATTTTTGATGAACTGCATGGTGTCGTATATAGCCAGGCCCGCGGTGATGGAGCCGCCGGGCGAGTTGATGTACAAATGAACGTCCTTCTCCGGATCTTCGCCGGAGAGAAACAGCATCTGCGCCACAACCAGGTTGGCCACCTGGTCGTCGATGGGTGTGCCCAGAAAGATGATGTTGTCGCGTAGCAGACGGGAGTAGATGTCGTAGGCGCGCTCGCCCCGGCTCGTCTGCTCAATCACCATGGGAACCAATGCCATTGGGTTCTTTTTCTCGCTTCTCCGTTGGGGGTCTTCACCCCGTTTTGGGTAACCCGGCACAGCCGATTCTCAAATCGGACTTGCCAGAAAATCATTCAGCCGGCCTCGATAAAAACCGGTTCTAAAAGCCTTACGCCGGCAGCCGGTCGTACAACAGGCTGGCGGTTTTTTCC
>JBAPYY010000747.1:0-2063 GCA_049284975.1 Occallatibacter sp. | reverse complement strand
CCCTCAAAGAGCACGGTGCTTACGCACCGGGTTGACGCTACGACACATACCCCCAGCCCCATGGGATTTCTGAATGATCTACTGGGGAGGCCGGCGCACGAGCGTCCGTTCCTGGTTCTGGTCGTCGGTTATCCGCACGATCGCGCAACCATTCCGGCGATCACCAAGAAGCCGCTGGAAGAAATCGCGACGTTTCTCTAGGCGAATCGCAGTTGTCGAGCGCCCGAACTCCGGGCGTGGGGTACAAGGGAATCGCGGGGGGAGGATTTCTGAGAAATAAGACAGGGGATCGAAGGATCAGAGTTGCGGTGGCACAAGCCTCCCCGGCCTATCCCGACACGCAGGCATCGCTGGCAAAGGCGCTCGTGCGGGTTGCGGAAGCTGCCGCGACAGGAGCAAGACTCGTCTGCCTCGGCGAGACCTTTCTGCCTGGCTATCCTGTGTGGCTCGACGTCTGCGAAGGAGCCGCGCTGTGGGGCCATCCCCCGGTCAAGGAAGTCTTTGCCGAACTCCGTGCAAACAGTATCGTGGTGCCCGGCTCGGAGACCGCTGCGCTGGCCGAAGCCGCCGGGAAATTTCGGATCGGAATCGTTATTGGCGTCCATGAGCGCGTGAACGATGGGCCAGGGCACGGCACGCTCTACAATACGCTGCTCTTCTTCGACGAAGAGGGGAGGCTGGTCAATCATCACCGCAAGTTAGTTCCGACTTACTCCGAGCGGATGGTGTGGGGATACGGCGATGCCGCAGGGCTGCGATGCGCCAGGATTCACGGGGTTAATGTCGGGGGACTGATCTGCTGGGAGCACTGGATGCCGCTGGCGCGCCAGCATATGCATAACCAGGCGGAACAGATTCACATCGCGGTGTGGCCGACGGTGCATGAGATGCACCAGATCGCGAGCCGCCATTACGCCTTCGAAGGCCGCTGCTTCGTGCTGGCCGCCGGGCAAATTCTTCGGGCCTCCGTTTTGCCCGTCGAACTCCCTTCCGCTCAGAAGCAGGACCCGGAAAGCTTCACCGAACGAGGCGGATCGGCTATCATCGCGCCGGATGGCCGGTACCTCGCCGGACCGGTCTTCGAGGAAGAGGCCATCCTGTACGCTGATCTCGATCTGAGCGAAATCGACCGGGAATGCATGACGCTCGATGTCAGCGGCCATTACTCGCGGCCGGATGTGTTTGAACTGAAAGTTACGGCTCCCGGCAAGAGACCCTGACCGCCGCGAAGATCGCTCGCTTTGGTGTAATCGCGCCCATGAACCTGGGTGCCGCAGGTCCTTCGCTTTTGGAGACCTGGGGAACCACGCGGTCGCGGTACTTGTTCGATCCGCTGGCGCGGCAAAAGTTATCTCGACTTCCTCGCAACCAAATTGACCGGCCGCGATCTAACCCGATGGAGGAACCAAATCATGGATCAGTTTGCGATTGTCGCGATTCTGGTAGCCCGGCCGGGAAGAGAATCGGAAGTAGAAGCTTTTCTGAAGTCGGCACAGCCGCTTGTGCTGCAGGAGCCAGGCACCACTACCTGGTATGCCCTGAAGTTCGGCCCTTCGAAGTTCGGCATCTTCGATACCTTTGCGGATGAAAATGGCAGAAATGCGCACCTCACTGGAGCCATTGCCAAAGCTCTTTTCGCGAAAGCGGAAGAACTCTTTGCCGAACCGCCTCAGATTCTTCAAGCGAATATCCTCGCAAGCAAGGCCTGAACTGTCGCAGCTGCCATGCGGGCTGAAGCTGCTATTACCCACGCGACTCATCTGTTCGCCGTCTGAAGAATGCATGGGCCGAAATACTCTGATCGCTAGTGAGGAAGAGAGCGGAAACCGGATTAGACCTGGTGAAGCCCTCTGCGTCACAATGGCGTGTGGGCAGCTCAGACTGAAACGGCGCTCATGAAAGAAGGAACGGCATTGCAGAAGATAATCGAGTTCATTCTGGAACTGGATAAGCTGAAGGCTGTGACGCGGAAAGTACGCCCAGTACGCTTGGATCGTTTTGAGAACACAGCGGAGCATAGTTGGCAGATTGCTCTTTTGGCATTTGCTCTCGCACCTTTCGCT
>JBAPYY010000746.1:0-1888 GCA_049284975.1 Occallatibacter sp. | reverse complement strand
AGCTGGCGGTGAACAGCCGTGTGATCGTAACCGGGACATCAACAGATCCCGCTCTGGAGAATTGGTGGAGCCTTGGGAGCCAGCGCATCTACGCAATTCGATCGCTCGCCGAACTTGGGGTCTCCTTCGCGACAACGCCGAATTACAGTCTATTCGTTGATCAGCCGCGCTGGGATGACATGCATAGCATGAAGCGGATTGCCTTGGTCCATCAGGAGTTCCTGAGTGCAGGCATTCCGACTGCACTGCACGTGAATGCGAGGACCGAGCACGATTGGGAGCGTTGGGCGCGGTATATCAGCGACCGTGCTGAAGTTACCCATATCGCATTCGAGTTCTCCACGGGAGCTGGATGGGTTGATCGGATTGGGTGGCACTTGGATCAGCTCGCGGGTCTTCGCGCCGCGGTCGGAAGGCCGCTGCGGCTGGTGGTCCGCGGAGGGGTAACAATTCTTCCGCAATTGGTAGGCGTCTTTGAACATGTCGTGTTTCTCGAAACTTCGACCTTCCTCAAGACGATGCAGCGGAAGGCGGCGTTTATAGATCCCTCCAATCGCATTCGGTGGCGGCACGCTCCGACAGGTGGTGACGAGCCGCTCGACGGACTCTTAGATCGGAATTGGACCGCGGTATCTTTAGGCCACGGGAAAGCCCGTAGTGCTGCCACGGAACCAAGGAAGGCGGCGTAACTATCGCTGGCGAGACGGACCTGACGTTCAAGGTGCTAGACGGTTTGGCGTTCACGGCTGCCACCGCGATGGGGCGCCTCATTGCTACGCGCCCTTCCAGTCTGAACCCCTCCAGTCTCGGGCCTCTCGTCGAATTCCTGGAGTTGATGTCGTCAGGCTCCTTGCCTGGGATGGCTGTGGAGTGGCTTAATTCAGGGAGATCGCCTGACTTCGTAAGGTCCTGGCGAAATGGGAGCGAACAATGGCTCAGCCCGTCTGGGCATCTCGGCTTCATCCGCACACGCAAATCTTCTGATAGCTGGTTTACGGATTCTAGTTCGTTTCTGATGAAGGCTCAGAAGGCGGCGCGGGAGATTTCGCACCTACCTCGCTTGGTTTCGGGCCAGATGGTCGCGGCGATTCAGGAGCTTGAGGGCAACATCCAAGAGCACTCTCAATTAGTCTCGACAGGCGTACTAGTCTTCCGTGCCACGTCGGGAGTGTTCGAATTTGTGGTTCTAGATCACGGTATCGGGATTCTGAATAGTCTGAGTACTTGCCCGAGATATGGTGCCCTCTCTGACCATGGCATGGCGCTGGAAATCGCACTGACCGACGGCGTATCACGTTACGACGATCCGTGCAGGGGGCATGGGTTCAGGCCAATATTCGAGGGTTTGACAAATCTCAATGGCTATCTCCGCTTTCGCGGCGGCGATCACGCGATCGTCATGGATGGCACGTCGCCCAATCTGGCAACTGCTCAGGTGTCCCAAAAGACCGGAATCCGCGGGTTCCTCGCAAGCGTTAGGTGCGCGAACGCGTTGCCGTAGGGATAGTAATGCTCTGAGGAGCTGAGTTTGGCGCGGCTTCGCCGCGTAGTTTGTTTTTTCAAAAGCTGGTGGGCGGGTTGCGGCGTGAATGAATTCACGCCCTGATACAAAGCTTGTTGGTTTAGGTTTGTGCTGTCCCACCCTAACCGGAGAAACAAAGGCCCGGTTAGGATGGGGCACCCATTTTTCGTGCTGAGTTGAATACCGGAAAAGCAACCGCAGATCCCCGTTCGACTGCGATTGCTTCGCAATCTTCGCTCAGGGCAGGCTCTCGGCTCCGCTCGGGATGACACCTTCAAAAATTGGCGCAGTTCACTGCTTTCTCGTTCCCTGGTTTCCCTTGGTCCCTTGTTCCCTGCTTTAATAGAAGGAATGGGCATTCCCAGG
>JBAPYY010000745.1:0-2448 GCA_049284975.1 Occallatibacter sp. | reverse complement strand
CTCCAAAGCCGAGCCGTTCAAAACCATTCTCCGCCAGACCGAGCAGCATGACCTGGGCAAGCTGACCTTTGCTTTTGTGATGCTGAATATCTACCTGGCATTTGGGCAGTTTCTCATCATTTGGTCGGGAAACTTGCCGGAAGAGATTCCCTGGTATCTCGATCGCATTCGCGGCCACTGGGGCGTAATCATCACTCTGGACTTCATCTTTCACTGGCTGATTCCGTTTACGCTGCTGCTCTCGCGCGATTTGAAGCGCAACAAGAAACGATTGGTCCGCATCTGTCAGTGGATGGTATTCGCGCGCGCATTCGATTTGTTCTGGCTGATTGAACCTAACTTCAAGGACGCGGCGCGCAACCTTCATTTCAGTTGGGGGATTCTGGAATACGCTGCCGTGCCGGCAGCGATGATGGCCTTTTGGGTGGCCTACTTCTGCACGCAGTTGAAGACGCGGCCACTGGTGCAGACCAACGACCCGCACCTCGCGGAGATATTGGAGCCTGAGCATGTCCACGCATAACTCTCACGAATCCGATAGCAACAAGCCGGAAAAAGTCGATGCCTCTAAGGGTTATGAGGCGACCGATGTTCGGGTCTCCGGCATTCTGGTTTTTCTGGTTGCGTTGAGCATTTTTGCGGCGGTGACGGCGGCGCTGGCTTACGGGGTCGGCAAGATGCTTGACGCGCGCATGGCCAAAGAAGACGGGCCTGTGAGCAAGTGGACGAAGACGGTGGATGTTCGCCAACTTGGCGATATGCCCAACAGCCCCGAGTTACAGAACAAGGTAGCCACGTTGATGCAGCAGTATCCCACGCCGCGTTTGCAGACCGACGACGGTGCGCAGGATATAGCGGACCTGCACGCCCGCGAAGACTTGCTGCTGAATAACTACAGTTGGATTGACCAGTCGCAGGGAAAAGTGAGAATTCCCATCGAGCGCGCCATTGACTTGATTGCGCAACGAGGATTGCCTGTGACGCCGGCAGTGGAACAGGCGCCACTGATGACCGGAGACCTGAAGCCGCAAGTGCTATCTCCTTTGACCAGCGGATTTGCGCGCACCGGTTATGAGTTGGACCAAGCTGAGGCGCAGGCGGTCGAGGGAACTCGAGCAGGAGACCAGAAGTAGAGAGCGGCGAGGATTGGGGCACCCAGTTGGCAGAGAAAAGAAAGAAGGAAGGATGAACGGCAAGGGCACAATGCGGAGAGATGCGCAAAAGTTGGCGAGAAGCGCTGCGCTGTGCGCAGCTTTACTCGCTCCGTCTCTGATGGCCCAGGTTTCCGGCTACGGAGACAAAGCGGTGGGTCCGATCAACGACAAGCCGCCGGCGATCTTGAACGGCGTGGGCATTCAGCAACGCCTGAATGAGCAATTGCCGCTTGGCCTTACCTTTACCGACGATCAGGGCAAGCAGGTGCAGTTAGCCAGTTACTTCGGCAAGAAACCGGCGATTCTCGCACTGGTTTATTACCAATGCCCGATGCTTTGTTCAGAGGAACTGAACGGCCTGACGAGTGCCTTGCAGATGGTGAACTTTGTTCCCGGCAAGGACTTCAACGTGATCGTCGTAAGTATCGATCCCACTGAGGGAACGGAGTTAGCCGCGGCCAAGAAGCGCAGTTACCTAAGGCGCTACGGTCATCCAGAGACGGCCGGCGGGTGGCATTTCATGACAGGCACGCAGCCTAACATCGACGCGCTCACCAAGGCGGTTGGATTTGGCTATGTGAAGATTCCTGGACCGGACGGAAAGTTAACGCAGTTTGCCCACGCGAGCTCGATCCAAATTGTAACTCCCGAAGGAAAGCTGGCCCAGTATTACATGGGCGTGGAGTACTCGCCCAAGGACCTGCTGCTGGGACTCAATGAGGCTTCGTCTAATAGGATCGGATCTCCTGTGGATAACATTCTTACTTACTGCTATCACTACGATCCGGTGACTAACAAGCACTCACTGATCGTAGCGCGCGTGGTGCAGCTAGGCGGATTTATGACAGTGTTAATGCTGGGCGGATTCATGTCGCTGATGTTCCGCAAGGATTACACGCAGGCGCACTTACCGGAGACGCAGGCTTCGGGGAAAGAACCGAAGGTGAACGGATAACGGAATGAGCCACATTAGTCCGACAATCTGGCAGTTTCTCGTCAAGTGGTTGACGAACTTCGCGCTGTTTCCGCCCGAGGCCTCGAAGATTGCGCCTCAGATGGATGCGCTCTTTTTCTTCATGGTTTTGGTGAGCCTGATCGGGTTGACGGCGGTAGTTCTCATGGTCGTCAGCTTCTCCATTCTTTACAGCAAGAAGCGCCATCCCGTGGCGGAGCAGATTGAAGGCTCAACGCTTTTGGAAGCTACATGGACTATCATTCCGCTCGGCCTGTTTATGGTGATGTTCGTATGGGGCGCGCTGATTTATTTTCGCGTTTACACTCCCCCGGCCAACGC
>JBAPYY010000744.1:0-5312 GCA_049284975.1 Occallatibacter sp. | reverse complement strand
ACCATTGGCCGCACCCCTTCCGCAGTTCAAGCGGAAAGGGAGCGGTCAATTATTCCGCCATTTGCCAGATTCGTTGCCATTGCTGAGCATTTGGATTCTTCAAGAGCGGTCTCGCCTGTCGTGCCTCGGAATAAGCGCAGGTCGAACGTGCTGGCTACAAAAATAAATTGACAAATGTCTAGCCTGCTGCAAAAATGCGCTCAGATTCAATGGGTCCATCCCAGGCCTGCGGGCATCGAACGCCCGATCATTCCCTAACGTCTGTCTTCGCCTATTGGAGCGTCACGATGGTTACCTTGTCTGATCTAACGCCAGGCTTTTGTCTAGAGGTTGTCATCAATTCAACGCCAAAACCGAATCGCTGGAATCCGAAAACGGATACACCGTCGACCAAGACTTTATTTGAACTGGGCGTCATAGATGCTGAAACAACAACATTTTTCACTGACGGGGTCAAATCTCGCGTTGCACCCTTGCATCTTGAGGACAGTGACATTTCGTCATCTCCCGGAACGACTTTGCAGGCGGCTGCGGACTCGGTGCAAAGCAATGCACTCTAAGCCGACGTTTCTTCTAATCGTGATGTGCTGCGCTCTTGCATGTGCTGCGGAGACGAAGTTCAAGCTCACAGGCAAAGCTGTATTGGAACGAGGCGCGCAGTCTATCGCCGACGTGGATTACACCGGCGTTTTAGGACCTGATCCGAACCCCTACACGGCTAAATCAAGCTGGAAGGTGTATTGGAGCGATAAGCCGGATTCTCAAGTCAATGCTGCAGAGGTGATGTCGGTTGAACTCGATGTTCCCGACCAGAAAATCCGGCTGCATTTATCGGGCAATCAAATACCAGCCGGGGCATCCTGGACCGTGCTATTCAACCCTGCCGGCCCTCCGTACATTCTTCCCCAGGTGATTTCCGGCATTCCGACTAAGGCGACTCCGGGTCAACGCACGGAACAACCCAACCTTTCCGGAACTAGCGTGAATCCAAGCGCGCCGGAGACCAACCCTGCAAAGCCGGAAGAGAACAAATCCGCTAAAAAGGATTGCGACAGCAAGGATAATAAGCCGGCGTTTTGCCCAGTCGCTAAGGGCGAACTTCCAGATGTTTCCCTGACTGCGAGTTATTTGACGGCAGGAGGCACAAAACCCATTTATAGCCTTTCGTTGAAAGGTGCGGTGCAGTTTCCAGGAGATATTGAGAGCTTTAGCCCAGCTATCTCGACAGATGTCGAGATCAACCAGAACCTGAAGCCTCCCGTCAACAGCACGACATTCGACCCGGACGCGATCACTGCGGGCTTGACCTTCACGCGATTTATCAGGGCGAATTATACAGAGCCAGCTACAGATCACAAGCCCGCTCAGGATCATCAGTTTTTGGGCACAAAGTTGATGTTCGCATTGCCTGACTTTGAATTCAGCGCGTCGGACCCGTCAAGCAATTTCATCTTCAATCCCGCTGCCACATTTGTGCTGAACTCCTGGCAGCCGAAAAAGCATCCTTCTCTCTACGCCACGCTTTACCCGTACATGGGGTTTGAAGCTGGCGAGAATCTCAGCAAGCCTACCGTTATTGAAAAAGTGCCGGTAAATTTGGCGAATTACAACGCAATCCTACGCGGAGTTCTTGGAGCGGATGCGGCATTCGGAACCGCGACTGCAGATGGTAAAGGAGGCATGGTGAGCACGTTCTCGCTGACAGGTTCTTATCGCGTTCGCCTGCCAGCCTTCGACGAACCTGAGGTGCGAACATTGCATGAGCTAACAACAATCGATCTGACCACAAAGGCGCGCCATTGGTTTGAGGGCGACATCAACTACGCGCCATGGAGTTTCAAATACCTGGCCATCACCGGCAAGTATCAATATGGTGAGCTTCCGCCATTGTTCAAACTTGTCGACCATTCTTTTACTCTGGGGTTAACGTTGCAAGGAAGCCAGGCCAATAAGAAGCAATGAACCCGAAACCCCGGAAGGCGACGCGTGCGAAATTTGCCATCCCTCACGTGCCGCATTTTCTCCCAGCATCCTGATTCGCTAACATAAGACTTATGACACAATATGCACCAGGCCAGACGCTGCTCATTGATGCCGACGACACGCTGTGGGAAAATAACGTCTATTTTGAGCGCGCCATTGTGGCCTTTATCAGCTATCTGAATCACCACAAGTACACGCCCGCCGAGGTACGCAAGGCCCTGAACGCGGTTGAACGCGAAACAATTCTCGCCCATGGCTACGGCCTGTCGAGTTTTTCTCGCTCGCTGGTTGACTGCTTCGAGCGGCTCAGCCCTGCGCCCATGACCGACGAAAAACGCCAGCGCATTGAAGGCTTCGCGCGTTCCATCGCCGAGCAGGAGATTGAGTTGCTCCCGGGCGTTGCCGAGACCCTGGCCGAACTGGCGACTCGCCACCGGCTCATTCTTATGACCAAAGGCAACCACGCTGAGCAGGCCGACAAGCTCACCCGTTCCGGCCTTGCGAGTTACTTTTCCGCAGTGGAGATTCCCGCTGAAAAAGACCCGCCGACTTATCGCGAGGTTCTCCTTCGCCACGGACTATCTGCAAGCACAAGCTGGATGGTAGGCAACAGCCCAAAAAGTGACATCAACCCCGCACTCGCCGCTGGACTGAACGCCGTGTTTCTTTTTCACAAGGACACATGGGTGCTGGAACACGCCGCGCTCGACGCGGCACCGGTAGGTCAGCAGTTAATTGAACTGGATGCCTTCGCGAAGCTATGTGATATCTTCTAGGCGTCGAGTGTTCGTGTTCGGAGATTGACTTGAATCAGCAAGGCATCACAGTCGTGCCGCAGCCCAACGTTGAGTATCCTGCCCCACCGCGCATACATTGGCTCGTTCTGGTTCTTGTATGGTGGGCATTAGGGGCTTTGATCGGCTGGCTTGCGCCAACGCCATATCAGAACCTATTGAACAGTCTGGTCGTTGACGCTTGGGCGTTTTATCTCTGCCTGTGGATTCGCTCACTAGATTCCGACGCCAAGTGCATCTTCTGGTGCGATGCTTACGTGATAGTGGAACTAGCCTGCGCGGCAACGGCCATCTGGCAGAACCCTTCTGCTCTGCACGAGTGGTTCACCGACGTCCTGGCTCTCTTGTCGGCCGTTCTTGGGATTGCAACCATCTATTTGATCCGGGCTGACCTTCTGAAGCACTACAACGAGCGCGAGCCCATCGGCCTTGAATTGGGTCCAGTGAAGACCTTCTTCTTTTCTTTCCTTTACTTTCAATCGCAGCTTTACGACATCGCCCAGTATAAGAAGGGGCAAGCTGAAGGCGTTGTCAGCAACTCCGGCCGCACATTGCTTCCGTGAGCGCAATCGCCTTATCCGGCCATTGCGTTCCACTGTTTCACATCCGCAAGCACCTGCTCTGGTGTCCACTCGTTGCCGGGATAAAAACGCACAACCTTGCCGTCGGGGCCGATGAGCGCGGTCGAGAGCGTGTGCGTAATCGTCGAATCCGCGTTCTCGCTCATTCCCAAGTCAAAGAATCTTGCCATCACGGCGAGTGTTTGCTTATCGGGTACCGCGAAATCCCAGTGCGCAAAAGCAGTCTTCGTATCGCTGCCGATATAGGTCGCGCCATAGGCCCTGAGGCGCGCAGGCGTGTCATGATCGGGATCAAAGCTTATCGTGATCAAATGCGTTTTGGCGAAGAGCGCAGGGTTAGCCGCTAATTCCTTATTCAGAGAGGCAAAATTGCGTGACACGCGTGGGCAAAAATCAGGCGATGGACAGCGCGTGTAAATGAAGGTGATCAATAGGGTCTTGCCGCGAAACTGCCCAAGATGAATGGGCCGGCCATCCTGGTTGCGCAGCTTGAAGTCGGGAACAGCATCTCCCTGCGCGGGGACGTGGTAGGTGACTTTGGGCAGATAATCTGGCTTGCCCTGCGCCACCACAACAATGTGATCAAGCAGTACGTCCGCGTCCAGATCTTGCGACACCAGCACATCGGCGGTAATTACGTCACAGGGATGAACCTCGCCAAGGATGCTTGGGTCTTTCAGCTTGTAGGGCATGGTCATGGCATCCATGAAGCCGGGAATGGCCTCATGGTTGAGAGTAACTTCGCCCTTGGCGGCATCGGTCGAGACGACCTTGCCGCGCAGATGGTAGACCTTGAAGTTTTGGCCGGAACCGGGCTCGGAGGGTTGCTCCTGGCCGGAGTGGCAACCGGCCAGCACAACAAGAGCGAGCAAGCAGGAAACAAATAATCGACGCATCACAGGGTTAGTGTACAACCGCTGAGCTTACCGCGAGGAATTACAGAGTGCGTTTGAACAGCGGCGTAGCGATAAGCAGCGTACCAATGCCGAAGACAAAGAGGAAGAACAGATCAAAACGAATGGCCGTGAAGCCGCCGTCTTTGAGAATGATGGCCTTGAAGCCATGGATGACATAAGTGAAGGGATCGACGACGGCCAAGGCACGCAGCCAAGCGGGAAAGGAGGCGACGGGATACATGGCGCCCGGAGGGTAGAACAAGAGTGTGTTGAGTACCCCGAACATGGCGCGGGGGACGAGAGGATCATCCACACGGACCATGAGCAAAAACATCATGCCGTTGAAGGCGATGGACGTAACCAGGATCAGGCAGAAGAGTTCGAGAAGCACCATGGGATGAAAGATGACCCCAAGCCCAGCCATGAGCGAGCCAATAACAGTAAGCGAAATTCCAGCAAGAGTTGCTTTCATGGCGCCGGCCGTGTTCAGGCCAAAGACTAACTCCAGCTTGGTAATGGGAGTTACGAGATATCCTTCGTGCACACCGCGTGCCTTGTCGTCGATGTATAACATTCCGCCGCCAATCATCACTGAGATATACATGGCCAGGGCGATAGTGGCGGGGAGAAGAAACTTCATGTAATTGACGTAAGGGTAAAGCTCGACAATCTCAAGAGCAATCTGGCTGGCCAGACGCGGCTGGATAACGGGGGTGGTGAGCGCGGTAACCACCAACTGCATTTCGGCCTCGATGCTGCTGGAACTGAATGGGTCAGTGTTATCGACAACCAGGCCGAGGACCGGCGCGTCCTGTGCATAAACTCGACGTGAATATTGAGCGGGAATAATGACAGCAGCATCAACTTTACCGGTGCGAACGTCTTCGCGAGCCTGCACCTCAGATGTGTAGTCAACCGTGGTGAAGGTCTTGATGTTGACGGCAATGGAGTCGAATGCTTCGCGGATTTTGACGGCTTGCGAACCGTGGTCGTAATCGATGACTGCGACACGACAGCCCACGATCTTGCCGCCAAAGGCGTTGCCCATGATCACCAAC
>JBAPYY010000743.1:0-1904 GCA_049284975.1 Occallatibacter sp. | reverse complement strand
CGTAAATACTCACAAAACCCACCTAGATTCAATCGATTTCACGCTGCAATCTTCAGAAAGAGCCCTCCTCTCTCGCCGTCATAGTAATCTGAGATTGACCGACACGCCGAGAGAAGGGTGCACCAGCCAATGACGGAAGCCGCCAGAAAAGTCGAGATATTTGACACGAGCCTCAGGGACGGGCTGCAGCAGCCGAACCTGGAGATTTCCGTGCCCATTGCTGTCGGCCTTCTGCAGCGCATGGGAGCCTTTGGCGTGCACTATGCGGAGATCGGATTTGCGGGCTCCAATAAGTTCGTCAGCGACCTGGCCACCGCTCTCGACGGCGTTGACACCAAAGCCATGAAGCTGGCCCTCTTTGGCAGAACGCGCGGGCGCGGAGCCAAGCTGAGCGATTGGCCCGACGTGCAATTCATTCTCAGGCATAAGAAGCGTGCTCCTGTCGCCGTGCTGGTGGTGAAGTCGCGGCTGTTGGATGTGACGCTCTCGTTGGAGACGCCGCCGGAAGAGAATCTGCTCATGGCGTACGAAACCATCGCGTGTCTGCAGGACAACGGCCTGGAAGTGATTGTTGACCTCGAGCATGCGATGGACGCGGCGTGCGGCCGGCGCGAAAACGGTAATCTATGCGACGCCGACTTCAATAAGCGCAGCCAGGACTACTTCCATCAGCTCACTGACCAATGCGCGCGCCAGAAGGTGAGCCGCATTGTGGTTTGCGACACCACCGGCGGCGCCAGCCCGGAAGAGGTGACGCAAGTTATCGGCGGCCTCACGTGGAGATATCCCGATGCCAGCTTCGGATTTCACGGCCACATGGATCGCGGCCTGGGAATTGCAAATACTCGCGCAGCAATTCTCGCCGGCGCAGTTCAAATCCAGGGCACGCTTCTGGGAACAGGCGAGCGCTGCGGCAATGTGAATCTCACAACAGTTGTCGGCGGTATGCAACTGCGCGGCGAGGCGGAATTCGTCGCGCCTGAGTCGCTCACTGGACTTACCGGCCTGGCACATTCGGCTTACACTGCTTTTTCGATGGAGACGCCGCACGGCGCGCCCATTGTAGGCCCCGGCGCTTTCGGCACGTGGGCGGGAATGCACGGCAGCAGCGAACGCAAAAATCCTGGAGCGTATCTGTGGTGCGATCCGGCGAAGGTTGGCGCGAATCCGGTCATTGGCGTGAACGCGCAGTCGGGAAGAGCCAACATTATTCTGCTTTCGAAATCGCTGGGCGTTGCTCTCGATGCGGAACAGGCGCAGGCTTTGATGGACGCGAATCAGGGAATGATTGAGGGCGGCGGCTTCACGGCCAGCGAGGTATCGTTCCGGCTGGCCTGCATGAAGGTGCTGAATACATTGCAGGATCGCTTCAGCGTGAAGAGCTGGAGGGTTCTGGATGAGTCCGATCAAACCGGCGAAAGGTATGTGCAGGCTTCGATGTTATTGTCCGTCGGCGACTCGAATGTAACCACGCGAGCGGAAGGCTCCGGTCCCGTGGATGCACTGACCAAGGCAATGCGGCGCGAATTGGAAAGCTGGTACCCGGCCCTTGCGCATATGCGGCTGGGCACCTTCAGCGTGACAGCGCTTGACGTTTCCGCTCACGACACGGCCGCGCACGTCCGCGTTACGGTGAGCTTCCATGCCGACGGTCACGAGCCATGGATCACCGCGGGAGTTAGCAGCGATCTGAATCAGGCTGCTCTGATGGCAATAGTGGATGGATTTCATTATTGGCTACTTAAGAACCCAGCTAACTAAGGAATATCTGTTTAAGTCAATGTTCTGAAAGGGCTCGGCTTCACCGGTTGTGGAAAAACTCAAAATGGAGGGAGGCGGGGGTTTCAACCCTCGCACAAAGGCGCAAATTTTGCGCGGGCTTTAGCCCCGGAGCGCATGATTTC
>JBAPYY010000742.1:0-2124 GCA_049284975.1 Occallatibacter sp. | reverse complement strand
GTGCGAGGGATGATGAGGTGTGGCTTTCAGTAATTTGCTCTCATGAAGTGAAGGTTCTGAGGGTAGCCGACACCAAGGCAACACCAGGAGAATCGGAGTTTCCATGCGATGTTCCCGACTCTGCACGCTCAGCAAAAGGTGTATTAGATCTAGAGTTTAGAAACCTGTCTGGTCTACCCGGGGACGAAACCGTCCGCTTATTCGTCGAAGGAGAGCAATCCGTCTCCAAGACCTTGACTCTCGCGCTGCCTCCTCTTCCGGCCGTTTGGGGCATCGAAAGCATAGAAGGCAATCAGAACCTCAATGAGGGCAAACAGGGATCGCCTATTCGGATCGACGTTGGGCAATCCATAGAGATCGACGGTGGTGGATTCGTCGGAAATGAAACCGTTTGGATCGGCACAACTCAGATTCCAAAGGAGCATTCGGATATAGTTCATCTATACGTTAGAGTTCCTGTTTTATTACCTGCTGGAGAAGCAGTATTGCTTGTCAAGAATGAGCAGGGGACAAGTAATCCCGTCCGAGTCCAGATTGTGGGAACTCAGCCGCGAATTTTTGAAGACAACGGCTCGGCAAAAATTTTCTCTGGGCGCAAAGGCACGATAGTCCCGGGACAGCCTGTTCACCTATATGCAGAAGGGTATCTTTCTGAAAACCTTGTTTGGATTGGCTCGACGAGCAGCATCGGCCGCATGTCCAGCGGACACGTGAAGTTTGTTTGCTTTAGCGGTCCGGGCGGCTGGTCGCGTCCTTGCTTGGACTTTATAGTTCCAGCATCGCTTGGGCCGGGCACATATCCGATCTATTTTACGAACGAACTCGGCAAGAGCAATGTGCTAACGATTACAGTCTCGGCAGCTCGCTAGGGTATATTCGCAAATACGGGATCGGAGGAGACAACTACCATGCGCTCTGCATCTGGCTTCGCCGCTGTCCTCGCCCTTTTTGCATCATCCGCGCTAGTCGCCCAGCAGCCAGTTCCGCAGCCCACCACCGCCGCTGAAGCCCCCACCCACGACACCAGCTACATTGACGCCCAGGGCACCGCGCACGTCACTCGGGTCGTTCCCATCCCAGCCACCATCAGTGCCGAAGCCCAACACTCGCTCGCCCGCGCCGAGCCCGACCAAGGCCCTCCTGAGCCGCTCGCCCAGCGACGAAGCCGTACCGACGCGTGGGCGTTGGCAACCGCCGCCGCATGGAGCAAGCTCTGCCCCAACCAGCTCGTCGACGACAAGATCGCCGGCGTCCCCGTTCGCATCGTCACTCCTGACGCCATGCCCGAGGCCAACCGCGACAAGGTGCTGCTCAACCTCCACGGCGGCGGCTTCAACTCTGACTCGGGCTCTTACACCGAGACCATCCCTATCGCCGGCTACTCCAAAATCAAGGTCGTTGCCGTACTCTATCGCCTCGCTCCCGAGCATCCATTCCCCGCCGCAGTAGACGATTCGGTAGCCGTCTACAAGGAACTGCTCAAGACCTACAAACCCCAGCACATTGTTATCTACGGCACGTCAGCCGGCGCGATTCTAACCGCCGAGGTTGCAGCCAGGCTCAAGCAACTGGGCCTGCCGCAGCCCGCTGCTCTGGGCATCTTCAGCGGCATGGGCGACTTCGCCCGTTCAGGCGACTCGATCGCGCTCTACGCCTTGAACGGCTTCTCCGGCCACCTCGACCCGCCGCATTCCGGAGTGCGCAACAGTGAGTACGCAACCACGACCGACCCAAAAGATCCAATCCTCTCGCCTATCTACTCCGATCTTCACGGCCTGCCGCCCACGCTCTTCGTCACCAGCACCCGCGACCTGCTACTTAGCGGCACGGTGAATCTGCATCGCGCCTACTTTCACGCCGGGGTCGATGCGCGACTGGTCGTCTTCGACGCCCTGCCTCATGCCTTCTGGTACCACCCCGAACTGCCCGAATCCATCGAAGCCAATAAGCTCATGGCGGAGTTCTTTGTGAAGCAGTTGACCAAGTAGCTTTGGGGCGTGACGGGCCTCAAAGTCGAGGCGACACCTGAAGCCGTCAGTTTCAGCGCGCCCCAAGTTCGCTCCCGAATCCGAACCCGCCTAAAAAACGGGAAAGCTCACATCGCAATTCGCACATTTCGTGCAC
>JBAPYY010000741.1:0-3272 GCA_049284975.1 Occallatibacter sp. | reverse complement strand
CATCAAACACGCGAGCAAGAGGAGTTGATCTCTGCTTTTTGCGGTCAACGATTGTCGAAGCCATGGCAGTAAAAACAGGCACCCGGTGACCATTTCCCCCAGTTTGCCAGCGAGAATCGCCTCGTGGGGTAGATGACTCTGTTGAATCTGGATTTCAAACCATCCACGGAATGGCTGGAAAAATTTGAGGAATCCGAACATGAACATCCAAACTCCCAGGAGCAGCGATAAAGCCTTGCTTAGGCGACGAGACATTTTCTTTCTCCACACGAGAAATTTTTCGACAGGCCTAGCGAGACAGACTGGTCTGTCTCGCTTATGAAGAGTATAGACAGACGTGTCTGTCCTGTGTCAAGATATTTCTGATGAAAGTACAAAAGAAATCCGATCCGCGAGACAGAATTCTGGAGGTAGCCGACCGCCTCTTCTACGCAGACGGGGTCCGTGCGACCGGCACCGAGAAGATCATGTCCATCGCCGAAGTCGCAAAGGCGACGTTTTATCGGCATTTCGAAAGCAAGGATGCCCTCGTGCTCGCATACCTCAAAAACCGCGATCGAGCTCTTTGGGACTATCTCTCTCATCCCACGCCCCCAAGGGATCTGCGTGAGGCCCTAACCAAATTCGAACTAATGGCGAACTGGCCCGAAATAATCGGCTGCCCGTTCCTTCGTATCGCATCCGAATACCCGGATACTGTCCACCCGTACCATCGCCTGGCGATCGAACACCAAAACAAGATTCTTGACTATCTGACCGATCTGCTAAAGCCCTACGCAATCGACAAACGGGTGGCGGCGGCGGCGATACTTGGCGTCATCGATGGCGCCTTCTCCATTCGAATGCTCTATGGGATTTCGAAGGTGGTTCCGATTCTCTCGCCCGCCGAGGCAGTACTCAAGAACTTCAAGAGCCAGCGAGTTCAACGCCGCAGATGACTGGCTGTGTGCGGCCTTCCGTTTGCTAATGCGACGGCCATTACAAACTCTCAAGACTGGCACGAACATGCTCGGCCGAGCCGCTTTGTTATCTGCCAATGGGCGGGGTTGTAACTTTTACGCGGCTGAGCGGTCGTACCGGATATGACGCGTCTCATCAAGTCCCGAAAGCAGGAGCAGCCGTACATGTTACCTATTCCGAAGCGAATACCTTGCCAACTCACCCGCCTGTTCTCGCATCTTCTCCAACTGATTGCAATTCTGGCTTTGGCGCTGACGGTCAGCAGCGCGAAGGCACAGACTCCGGCCGCCGGCGACAAAGCGCCAAACTTTACACTTCTCACGCCCACAGGCTCTTCAATAAGCCTCGCGAGCGACACCCGAAAAGGCACCACGGTGCTGGTGATCCTGCGCGGTTTCCCTGGGTATCAGTGCCCTTATTGCGTCAGGCAGGTGCATGATTTCGCGGAGCACGCCTCCGATTTCGCAGCGAAGAAGGTCCGGGTTCTATTTGTGTATCCAGGACCGCCCGCCGCTCTCGATGACCATGCGAAGGAGTTTCTCACCAAAGAGGCAGACTTGCCGGCCAACATTCAGTTGGTCGTCGACCCTGATTACAGAGTGACCAACCTTTATGGGCTGCGGTGGGATGCACCGCATGAAACGGCGTATCCCTCCGCCTTCATCCTCGACAAACACCGAACGATCAAGTTCGAGAAGATCAGCCATACGCATGGGGACCGCACGACCGCGGAAGACGTGTTGAAGCAGATAGGCTGATGAGCTGGGGCAGCGTCGGGCTGCCCCTTTCCAAACTCGAGCGCTCGCTACCGGGCAATGTCTCACTGACCGCCGGGTTTCTGCTCCGGTTTTAGTCGTTGCCGCATTTGGGATCGCGTCCTTCCCCAGCTTTCCCGTCGCCGAGCGCGAGACGGAGCATCCGGAAGTATTTCAGTGCTTCGACCGTACGGGAGAGCCACCACGACAGCAGCACTCCGTCAACAAGGCAGACGCGGTCGCGAGAGATACCCAATGTGGTGAACGGATCCCGATCCGGCTCCTCGAAGCGATACGGCTCGCTCGGAAGCAGCACAACACCCCAGCGACTTCGCAGCACATCCCACGCCACCTGATCGCCCTTGTCATCGCCGTGAAGTGCTATTCGAATCCACTTACGGTCTGCCGACTCCATGACATTTCGGAAGCCGCACTCGCGGAGTAGCGATTCCATGTAAGTTCCGTGACCGCTTGCCATCCACGGATCTCTCCAAACGGGCACCAGAGCCGTCAAAGGCTCGACGCCTCGCAGAACCTCGCGATTGTGCTCGCGAGCGACTGCGATGGCTTCACGATTTTGCCGCGCCGCTGACACGGTTCCGGTCGCCTCGCCGAGCTGCGTCCACGCCTTCTCAACCTCATCAAGAGAATCTGTCTGTGTGACAAGCACATTTAACCCGGCTGCCTGCAGTTGGTCAAAGGTCTGCCGCCGGTTCTCATCCGTATTCACGATAACCAAATCGGGCTGTGCTTCGATCACGTCACGCAGGCGCGGGTTCTTGGTGCCGCCCACGCGATGCTTTTCGCTGACGATGGGCGCAGGATGCAGGCAGTAATCCGTGATTCCCACGAGGGAGTCTTCCAGCCCGAGCATGCAAAGCGCTTCGGTAATGGAAGGCACAACGCTGACGACGCGCATCCGCGATTCTCCACGCCGTTGCTACGGCCTGCTATCAGCGTAAACGGAAGGCACGCGGTGATGCAGTCGAGTTCGAGCCGCGTTCCGCACTCGAGATCGTCGTGCATGAAAGAGGTCGCAGATCCTAATGCGCCGCACCGCTAATTCCTGATCGCTAGTTCAGATGCGGATGCGCTCAGAAAGCTCTTTTTTGCCGTGATCCACCCCAGTTCTGAAGCATGCACAAAGTATTCGCGAATCTTCTCGGCAAACACTCGCGGAGGCAGCTTCACTCCGCGCGCCGCGAGCCCTACGGCATCTTCGATGGAGCACCCGTCGCGCAACGCTTCAAGCAGCCGGTACGCTGCACGATCGACGCGGCGATAGTAGACCGAGTCATCGAAGCGGTGCACGACAAGGTAAGTGGCTGCGCGCCGCAGGCGCGGAATCAGCGTCCGCTGCGACTGCTTCCGGTCACTCACGGCATTGCTAACGATATCCACCTCGGGTTTATCGCGGCGGACTGCCAGCACGAGTTCATCGACGGGATAGCGCAATTCGAGCAACTGAACGTGCGGCTGGAGCGACAGCACACTGCAAGGCAGAAGATCCGCGAGATCCGAGGCGCTGAGGGGAGGCAGGCTCGCGCTGTCGAAGGC
>JBAPYY010000740.1:0-1833 GCA_049284975.1 Occallatibacter sp. | reverse complement strand
CGAGAACTCTGTGTTGGCCTCAAAATCCTGATCTGTAAAAACCAGGCTGCCGGCACCATGAAATTTGTTTGTTCCGGATTTTGTAGTTACCTGAACGAGGATTGAGCTTCCAAGATTAATCTCTCCGTCCCAGGAGTTGGTCTGCATGGTCACCTCTTTTACCGCCTCCGGGATGGGAGACAGGACGAGATTTCCATTCTGGACGGGGCTGGTCACATTCATGCCGTCAACCATCACCACATTGCCGATATAGCTGCGTCCGTTGGCGCTGATCGCCGGTGTCTGGGTGCCGAAGTTATCTGCAAAGCCGCCTGGAGATTCTCCCGTCGCGCGCGTCCCAGTTCCAGAAACTCCGGGTTCAGCTGCAAGAATATCCCAAAGATTACGATTCGCCTCGGGAAGATCGCGGACGGTCACGGAATCCAGGGTGGTTTCCAAACGGTTGTCGTCCGTGTCAATCGTGGGGGGTGTCACCTCGACGACGATGCTTGTCTCAGTTGCCGCCAGTCGCATAGCCAGATTGATCGTCTTGGTTTCGGAGGTGCTGAGCGCGAATTTGGACTCTTCCTTTCTGAAATTAGCCGCTTCAGCCGAAACGAGGTAGTCGCCGGGAGCGAGGCTGCTGAAACGGTAGAATCCGGAACTGTCGGTAGTCATGCTCTGCACGATGCCGGTATCCAGATTCCGCAGATGAACTGTTACGTTGGCAACGCTAGCTTGGTTTGGATCCGTCACCACGCCTTGAACATTGCCGCTGTACTGGGCGAAGCAGGTGAGAGTGGCGAATAGCAGGAAAGACACGCTCAAGATGTAGCGACACTTCGATGGTGCGAACTGTGCCCGTCGTGGAAGATAAGGGGCGAAAAGTCGCAGGACGCCGGAGTGCGGTTCCGGATATTGCACATAGGACCCGCCATTATTGGCCATTAGTTGCCTCCTGATTGGTGATTACTTGTCTCTTGAACTGTGAAATGCCAAATGCGGCACTGGTTCACAAGGGCTTTTTCTTTTGCGGCGAGCGAGTGAACGCCACGACGCATGCGCGCTGGAATACGTTTACCGCCCAAAGCCAGACACGAGTCTCCTCTTGTCTGTGTTCCCAACGTCATACCAGAGTACACGTTTCGAGCAGGTACTCGGAGCACACTCACGATAGCCACGGGGGAGGACAATTCGCAATGGGTCAGATGTACTACAACGTTGGATTAGACTGCGTGGGAGCCCGCTTTTTAAGAACTACTGCATTGCTGTTAAGCGGCCACAAGCTCAACCTGAAGTGTTGATAATGCCCTACTGAAGCGCGATTGTCGCGGCCTCGGCGCTATGAGCCGAGCCAACGACTTTCAAAGTGCTTTCTTTGCGCAGCAGCGTGGCAAGACCGGCACGGACAACCGGATGATCGTCCACAATCAGCACCCGGATGGGCGCCTTGAGCAATGGTGTGTTCATGAGATCGCCTTCCCGAACGGGAGCCGCAAAGGTATGCGCCGCCAGAAAGCCTGCAAGAATGAGGGAGGAAAGTGCAGCCTCCATTGGCGACCGGCCCCAATCAGCGCGCTTCATCACTTTCAATTCAAGCACCGTTCAGGACAGCAACCATGGTACATCTGCACCATGCGCGAAGGGAACGTAATGTATTAGAGTCAGTCTCGTCTGCCGCCGAGTCGTGCGTCTCCTCAGGACCGCGATAACTGCGTCTGCCAATCGGGATTCCACGAATCGCTAAGAGACGTTCGGAGAACATTCATCATGCCCCACACCCGCAGAACATTTCTGAAAGCCGGTTCCGCTGTGGCCGCCGTTTCGTTCACAAGAGCGCAGATGGCGCAAGCC
>JBAPYY010000739.1:0-7498 GCA_049284975.1 Occallatibacter sp. | reverse complement strand
GTGCAGCACTGTGGCCCAGATTGGATCCTGCGCCAGATCCCAGGCGACCATGATAAAGCTGGCCAGCGCGGGCAGCGTGATGATCCGCAGGCCTGCGACGGGAGCATGGGGATTGCCTACAATGAGGCGGGCTAGCGTCCAGGAGACGTACGACATGCCGATGTAAGCGATGCCGAGCAGTACTGGGACCTGAAAGAGTTTTGGTCCCATCAGCTCGACGAAATAATAGCGGCCAAAGGGGAAACCGGTGGCGATGCTGAGGTTTTCGGAGAAATTGCCAACCAGAAGGCAAATGAAGGCAAAGACCAGAATGCCGCGCAACCGGTAGTGGCGGGCGCCGTCGACCAACGCAAAGGCCATTGCGGAGAGCACATCAAGGGCGACGATGGCCGTCCGCGGAAGCGCAGTGGGCGTGACTTCCAGAATCCGCGCACAGGCATAGCTGGCCAGAATCAGGCCCAATGCGAGGGTGGTCCGATTGGTCAGAGACGTTGGCCGACTTTGATTCATTGGGGCTGATCCTTCAGGAGTGGTCTGAGGGAAATTGTCGCATCTGCAGCGCAACTTTCAATCGTGCCTCTCAAACATAATCTGCTTCTCATGCCAACCGAATGCGGTCAGGCTCTCGCGGATCGCCGGGGAGACGGAAACGTGCATCGGCCTGTTATCTTCAATCGAGAACCATGAAGATTCAAGTGAGCGGACACTTGCCGGCTCTTGAGCTGTAATATTCCGAGGCGTTTCAGGAAGCGCCTCGCCGAAAGGACGGGTTCATTCAGGTGACGGCGTCAATCTGCGCGGCAAGCGTGGTGGCCCTGCTCGATCTCTGCGTGGGCGCTCGCTATTGCGCGAAACTGATTCGCAAGGAAACTTTTCCGCGGATCGCGACTTGGCTGATCTTTGAGATCGGTGTCGTCATGAGTCTGGCCGCATACTTCGCCTCGCATGACCACAGCATCGTGAAGGCCGCGCTTAACTTGACAGACGGCATCGTGGTTACCGTCATTCTTGCGTCGCTTCTTATCGAAAAGCGAGGTGGAAAAATCCTATTCACCAGAAATGAGCAGCTGTGTCTGGTGATTTCCTGCATCACCATGGCTGCCTGGATGATTACAAAGACCGCATGGATCGGCTTTGTGGGGTTCCAGGTGGTTATGTCGGTCGCCTACTTTCCCACGATTGAAAGCGTCTGGCAATGGAAGCTCGGTGGATCGCCGGAACCTCTCGAAACGTGGAGTGTCACCGCGGTGGCCGCGCTTATCGGAGTGGTTATCGACGTCACCGGCAGCCACGATTACATAGCCATGCTGTATCCTCTGCGCGCGTTCATCCTCTGCATGATTATCGTGGTGCTTGTGCGACGTTGGGAGCGGAAGAGTAAGGCGAACCACTCGCTGGTCCAATGAGTCCGTCGTTATCAGTTCATCACCGGAAAAAGCGAATCGCACCCGAAGAGGGCCGGCTTCATGCCAAATCGCCTAAACGCGACGTGAGCCTCAGTCTGGCAAATTTAGAGGTTGCGGTAGAATGACCGGCCAGCCGAAAACCGCAACACCATCGCCTCAGTCGCATCTCTCAAAAACAATCTGCTTCTTATGCCAGCCGAAGGCGGTCAGGCTTTCGCGGATCGCCGGAGAGATGGAAACGTGCACCAGCGCTTTTAGCGCCGATTGATCCGTCTTCCAAATTGACTACAGTTCACTGAGAGCTAAGGTTTCGTTTCTTGCGCTGCCGTCTGGTGGGCCGGCTTGCTCTATTCCTGCTTGCTCACTTCGAGGACGGTAATCGACATCTCCTGATTACCCGGAACAAGCTCCAGGCCTAGCTTCTCTTTGAGGACGGCGTTCAGGCTGTCAAGATCTCCTCCGGCAACTTTAAACCGCGCGTCGAACGTGCCTTCGACGCCGGTCTCGTTGACCACCGGGTTCTCCAGTCCTGTTGCCAGCACATAGGCAAGGTCGTCCATGGTTCCGTTCATCAAAATGTAAACTCCGTGCCAGTAGCCACGCTTCACCTTGCGCGTCGAAGCCGACGGACTAAGCAGCTTCTTACTCGCGTCGGTAGCCCTGAGAACATAGGCGTTCCTGGTAACGGTTTTCGGCTGAACCTGCAAATGCAATGCGGAGAGAACGGCTTGTTGGACGACCGACGCGGTCACGGTATGGGGCGCGTCAACGAAATTCATGCGGAGGTCGTAAAGTCCGTCTGGCAGCGCACCCTTGAGGGCATACCGATTCTCGAATATGTCAAATGCGGTAGCGATAAGGCTGTCGGCATCGATTCCAAGGAAATCTGTGCCGGTCGGTGGGTGGTTGACCTGGGAATATTTTGCATCGGGCGCGGCTTTGCTGAGGGAGACGGCAAACAAAGGATGCGTAGCGGAATCCGCGGCAGATACCCCGCTCGACGTAACGATCTCTTCTGCCGGCTTGAACGTCACGCTTTTTCCTTCCGCCACAGCCTGCAGATCAGCGGCGCTCACCGAATCGATCTCCGTCGCCGCGACAATTTTTCCGTTTCCATCAACGATAATGGTCGTTGGTCTGGACTTCACTCCATACCATGCGAACACCGCGCCAGAGGTATCGACGCCGACCCAACCAGACATCTTCTTCCTGGTCAGAAAAGTTTGCACAGCCTTCGGGTCTTCGTCGTCGATGGAGATGAACTGGAATTTCGCCGGGTCGAGCGACTGGACTAGCTGGTTCAAATGCGGAAGGCTCGCCACGCACGGAGAACACCAGGTGGCCCAGAACTCCAGCACCACAACCTTACCCTTCAGGCTTGCCGAGTTTGCCCGCGCGCCCGCCGGGGCTTGCAGCAGTTGCAGGGAATCCAAGGGCGGAGCAGGCGTGCCCTTCTCTGGAAGCGCCGAAAGCAAAGCTGTTCCAAGCAGAACCGCAACAAACCAGACCGTGAGAAATCGCAGGGCTTTGGGAATATTCATCGTTCCTCAAGTGGAATGCTGCACACATGCCGGCAAACCGAAAACCGCAGCACTACCGTCTCAGTCGTATCTCTCAAACACAATTTGCTTCTTATGCCAGCCGAAGGCGGTCAGGCTCTCGCGGACGCCGGAGACCATCTCGTTGAGGCCGCAGATGTATGTGTAGATGTCGAACTTCAGCTCCGCTTGCGGCAAGGCGGGATCAACCGGGGACACAGGCAGCGTCTGGCCCAGCCTCGCTGCGCGCTCCTCGATAATGTGGGCCATCGGCTCCTGAACGTGGCCGCGAAGTCCGGTCCAACCCGCTTCGGCGCGGCTCAGCGTGGGCAGATAGTGGAAGTTGGGCTTGCGTGCGGCGAGCGCCTCAAACTCAGCGCGGTAGTAGATATCACTTTCGTGGCGCGTGCCGTAGACAAGCCAGATCTGCCTGCCGTCGCTGCGGTCGGTACCGTCTTCCGGAAAGAGCCATTGCAGATAGCTGCGCATGGGCGCAACGCCTGTGCCCGTGGCCACCAGAATCGAATCGGTGATAGGCTGCTGAAGAACAAAGTGGCCGTGCGGCCCATGAATCTGAATCGTACCGCCGATGGGCAGATCGGGAAGATCGGCCAGGTGGTTGGAAAAGAAGCCTTCCTCGACCCGGTTCACGCACAGCTCAAATTTGTTTTGGTTGGCCGCCGAGGCCATCGAATAGGCGCGGGTCTGCTGCTTGCCTCTATCGTCCGGCGCTACGCCGGAGACAAATTGGCCGGAGACGAAGGGAAAGCTCTCCAACTCGTCGATGATGAATTCAAAGCGATAGCACTGGGCAACTTCGCTGATGCAATCTTTGCGTGCGAGGCGTGCGGTAAGCAGTTCATGAGCCACGGTAGTTCTCCTGGGGAAATGGATTCCGTAAAGCGGCCTAATGCCAGTATCGCCAGCCGAGGTGCGTGGTGGCAAGCCCGCGAGCAGCACGTCACCCTATAATTGTTAAGGCGCGACGCAAGAGCCCGGAGGGCATAATTGGCGCGCAAGCTTGTTTTTTCGAGGATTTCATGGCCGCACTGCTGGAAGCAATTACCGTAAAACGCAAGATGTATTTCGAATATGAGAACGTTCCTTACTACTGCATGGATGCCGAGGTTTCAACGCCCACGGCGCGCGGCGGTCAGACGCTGGTTCGCCTGAAGATGCGCAACCTGCTCACACGCGCGGTCTTTGACAAGACCTTCAAAGCCGGCGAGCGCTTCAAGGAGCCGGACCTGGAACTTGTTGAAGCTTCTTATCTTTACTCTGATGGCGAAGGCTCGCACTTCATGGATCAGGAAAGCTTTGAGACCCACACTCTCAATAGCGATATGATGGGCAACGCGCTGGAGTTGCTGGTGGAGGGTGTGATCATCCAACTGCACAAGTTCAACGGCAACCCCATCGGCTTGCAGTTGCCGGAAAAGGTCGAGCTGGAAGTGGTATACACCGAGGGCGGAGCGCGCGGCGACACCAGCGGCAACGTGACCAAGCTGGCGCGGCTTCAGACTGGCCTCGAAATCAAGGCGCCGCTCTACATTGAAGTGGGCGAAAAAGTGAAGGTCTACACCGAGACGCGGGAGTTTGCCGGGCGGGCGTAAGCCGCTGCGGGGCCAATCGATTCTCAGGCGCCAATCAGACCGAGAAGAACTGCATTGAACTGAAACCGTCAGCAAAGACGGGCAAGAAGCTGTGAAGATTTTTCACGGCGACTTGACCTTGCGTAACGGTTCTCCGTCCCTTTCACAACGAATTTGAAAAGACAAGGCGCCTGGCTTTTGGCACTAACAAGCAGGGACCGCGCACCTCAACTGTGAGTTTCAGGATGAGCGCGCGTCAGGATTCCTGATTCTTCGCGACTTTACTCTCAACTCCGGGTTGGCATGAGTGAATGCATCGCTCATAGTCACTCCGGGGCGGAGGGAAAGAGATGAATCTCATGCCTTGTTCTCATCGCAGTATTTTGTTTCCGCTTCTGCTTGTCTTTCTTTTGTCGCTCACAGGGTGCGTGGGTGGCCTTGGCTCACAGTACAAGTTCTCAACCAGTGTAACTGTCATCGCTCCCTATACCAGCGTCACGGAAGGCCAGGCGGTTATATTGGAGGCTGAAATCACAGGTGGGGGCAACAATACCGGAACGGTCACCTTCTATAACGGGTCGAATGCGATAGGGACTGCGCAGGTCTCCAGCAATTATTTCTTAAATTCCCTCGATGGAGGCGCGCAGCTTTCGACTACGTTCTCTTCCAGCGGTGTCCAGAGCATTACCGCGAAATACAGCGGGGACGAGTTCAATTCATCAAGTACATCTCAGCCCACGTTGATCGGCGTGTATAGCAATAATTTGGCAACCACGTCGATAACTCTTCAGGCCTCCACCACGACGCCGCAATACCAAACCAATGTGACGTTAACCGCCACGGTCTCTCCCTCGTCAGCCACGGGCACGGTCACGTTTTATAACGGAACGACCATTATCGGAAACTCTGCTGTTAATGCAGGTATCGCCAGTCTGACGACGTCGTTTGCGGCAGGAGGCACTGCAACACTCCACGCAGTTTATTCGGGTGACTATAACTATCTTTCCAGTACCTCGAGTTCGATCTCGATGAACATCAGCGGTCCGCTGGTGACTATGACCACTCTGCAGGCTTCAACCAGCTCTGTCGCGATTGGCGGGAGCGTCACTTTGACGGCCACACTCTCTCCTGCCTCAGTTACAGGCACAGTCACGTTTTATAACGGCTCGACTGCGATTGGTACGGCGAATGTGAATGCGGGTGTTGCTACGCTGAATACCACCTTTGCCAACTCGGGCATGATCGGCCTGAAAGCAATCTTTACCGCAAATGCTTCGTGGGAAACGAGCACATCGAATCAGGTTTCACTCTTCGTTACCGGCAACACTCCCGACACTGTTGTGCTGCAGGTTAATCCCTCTTCGCTTGTCATTGGCGACTCCGCGACGCTTACAGCGAATATCTCGCCAGCGGGGGCGTCCGGCACGGTGGTCTTTTACGACGGAACTCAGGCGATCGGCACATCCCCGGTTGTGGCCGGCACGGCCACCTACGCGAATCTCTTTATGGTTTCAGGGTCCCAGAGTCTTACGGCGGTCTATAGCGGAGATACAACCTATCCCTCAAACACCAGCAGCCCTGTAGTAGTCAACGTCAGCCTTCCGGGATCAACCCCAACCACAACAACGCTGACGCTGAGTGAATACTCGGGCTACCTCGGAGACACGGTCACGCTGACAGCCAAAGTCAATCCTCCGACGGCAACCGGGCAGGTTGACTTTTACGATAATGGTATTTTTCTGCAAAGTGTCGTGCTTTCGTCCGGCACATCTGCCTGGTCGCAGGCCTTTACGCAATCCTACTCGAATAGCATCACCGCGGTTTACGACGGAGATGTGACGTATTCTCTGAGTACGTCCAACTCGCAGAATCTCGAGCTAAGCGATAACTCTGATTAAACGGCCACCTTGTCCGCCCGGTCTTGATGGCAGGCAGGAAAACTGACGGCTGATAACTGCTCTTGATTCTGAACGCCCCACCCTTTTCGTGTTCCGTGTGAAAAGGATGGGGCACACTAACTTAGTAAAAGCGACAGCTTCTTTAGTTCGTCGAGTTATACGACATCCAGCAATCGTAATCCCCGCAAGAGATGGTCACCGGATCATTGGTCAGATTGTTTGATTCGCCCGTCGCACTGTAGCTGGCTGGAGAAGCGGTGAGTTCAAACATGTGCGCGAACGTGTTCCATGGGGCGGGATTGGCGCACGCGGTTGGCGAATACCCGGTTGCTGAAGTCGGTGAAGCGTAGCAGGAGTAAGCTTGCACTTCTGTTTGGAATTGCGACCCTGTGAAGATTGCTTCAACGCCGCCGCCGGAACCGAGAATCGAGCCGCCCACGTTAAACCAGTTTCCGGCCAGACCCATGGAGTCAGGCGCCGAAACGCTCCACCATCCCGAGCCGGGCGACCATGGCAACTGGGCGACAACCCAGAGGGTGCAATTGTCGTACGAGGAAGTCGGGCACTGGATATATCCAATGACCTCCGCAGCCCCAATGGCTGCGCCACTGCCGTCGAGGGGAGCAACCGCTTCGCTGTCCGATGGGTAGACGCAATAGGACGCATAGCCGGGCCCGCTGTTGTGTGTATTGTCCGCAATCGTTGTATCCACATTCCACACGCAGAGGCGAGTCTTTCCCTTTCCCGCTGATTTTCCCGTTTGAAATTGCTGATAGACGAACTGCACCCATCCGCCGTCTCCCTTTTCACTGGCAGAGTTGGAAACTCCAGACGTGGCGGCAAATGGGTAGCCGCTCTTGCAAGGCGCGCACGTGAACGTGTTGGTGTTGGTCTGGATGCTGAAGGCGCTGGAGACGCCGCCACTTTCTTCCGTTGCCGTTGCAGGATCAGATGTCTGATTAATAGAGACCGACCCCCAGTCAAAAGGCGAGGTAATGGATGTTGACTTAATGCTGCAGCACGGGTGTTCGTCTATGAAAATCAAACCCCGGTGCGCCGTGGAC
>JBAPYY010000738.1:0-4147 GCA_049284975.1 Occallatibacter sp. | reverse complement strand
GAGCCTCGGCTCCCAGAAATTCCCCCGTTGCCATGTTCACCTTGGGCTGGTAATACAGCACAAATTCGTTGGCCGCCAGCGACTGGCGGATCTGTTCGATATGCTCATGACGGCCGCGAACGGTGCGGTCCAGACTGGCATCGAAGATGTGATAGCGATTCCTACCTGACAGTTTGGCCTGATACATGGCCTGGTCAGCCTGGCGCAGCAGTTGATCTGCATCCACTTCTTCGGATTGCGGGTAGAAAGTCACACCCAGGCTGGCAGAGACCCGGAGTTCCAGATCGCCACACCGGACGGCCGAGGCGGCGGCTTCCAGCAGGCGGGTCATTTCCGGCAGACAGGCTGCCAAATCGGGCAGATCGATGAGCACGGCCACGAACTCGTCTCCCCCCAGTCGCGCCAGGGTGTCACCCTCGCGCAAGGCATGCTTCATGCGGCTTGCCAGTGCCGCCAGCAACTGATCTCCAACTTCATGCCCGTGGCTATCGTTAACCCCCTTAAAACCGTCTAGATCGAGATAAGCCACGGCCAGCATCCGTCCCCGCCGGTGCGACTGAGTCATGGCCTGGTGCAGGCGATCGCCGAGCAGCACCCGGTTGGGCAGCCCAGTGAGCAGATCGAAATGGGCAATATGCTTGAGCTTGCGCTCGTTTTCCTTGAGCAAAGTAATGTCGGAGAAAATCTCAAGAAATTGGGTCACCCTCCCATGGTTATCCGACAAAGCGGTGATGGTTTGCAAGGCTGTGAACAACTCGCCGTTCTTCTTGCGGTTCCAGATTTCTCCGTACCACTGGCCCTTTTCAGTCAGGTCGCGCCACATCCCTTCGTAGAATTCCCTGCTCTGTAGGTTGGAGCTGAGCAGGCGCGGGTTGCGCCCCAGCAACTCCTCCCGGGCGTAGCCGGTAATCAGGCTGAAGGCATCGTTGACATCGAGGATGGCCCCCTCGGCATCGGTGATAAGTATCCCTTCGCGAGCGTGGGTGAAGACGGTAGAGGCCAGTCGCAGCCGCTCCTCGGCCTGCTTGCTGCGGGTGATGTCCTCGGTGAAGAGAACGATGCCGCCCACGGAACCATCCGCCAGCAGCCAGGGGCGCACCTCCCACCTTAACCACTCCACCGTACCGTCGGCACGAGTGAAGCAGTCCTCGTCGGCGCGGATGGCTTCGCCCGCCAGGCCGCGCTGGTGGACCTCTCTCCAGCGTTCCGGAATCTCGGGGACGATATCGTAGTGGCAGGCGCCGATGATCTGCCTGCCCTCCAAACCATAATCGTCCAGCCAGCGCTGGCTCACGGAAAGATAACGCATCTCGCGATCGAACATGGCCAGCGAGGCCGGCGCATGCTCGATGAACAGTTGCAGCTTTTCCTTGCTTTCGCGTAACTCCGTCTCGGCCAGCTTGCGGCGGGTAATGTCTTGCGTAGTACCGATCTTTTTCAGCAGCCGGCCCTGGCCATCGAACTCCGGCCTGCTGATGCCATGCACCCAGCGCAGCTCCCCGTCGTTGTGCCGGATGATCCGGTATTCGTCGTCGAATTGCCCGGTGTGGCCTAGATTGGATTCTGCGATGCAGGCCGCGATCATCGCGCGGTCGTCGGGATGTACCAATGCCATCCAGCTCTCGACCGTTCGCTCATATCCAGCGTCGATACCGAACAGCTCATCCAACTCCCGCGAACTGGTCCAGTTCCCCGTCAGCGCATCCAGGACGTATCTGCCCAGGCCTGCCGTTACCTGCGCGTCTCTTAACGCCGCCTCGCTCTCCCGCAGAGCCTCCTCGGCCCGCCTCTGCTCGGTTACGTCCAGGGTTGTGCCTTCCATGCGCACGGCATTTCCCTGGGCATCGCGGATCATGTAGGCGGTGATGCTGAGAAGCCTTATCGGACCAGACGCCGGGTGGGTGCGGTATTCAAACTCGAAGGGCGCAGGTGCTTCAAGAACCTGGCGAAAACCCAGCTGACATTTATCACTATCTTCGGGGTGCACCAGTTCCAGAAACTCCGCGAAAGTGAGGGAGCCCAACGATGGATCCCGGTAATGCAGGCGCGAGGTCTCCGCCGACCAATGACCAGACATCGTAGCCAGATCCAGCTCCCAGCTCCCCATGTGAGCGCGGGCCTCGGCCGCGGCCAGACTGGCTTCGCTCGCCCGCAACTCGTTCTCTACGCGCCGCCGCTCCGTGACATCATGCACGATGGCCAGAAACCGCGAATCGGGCAGGACGGTTGCGCTCACCTCGCCCAGGAAAACCGTTCCATCTTTGCGAAGGAAACGCCAGTCGCTGCTAGTGGGACGGCTGGTTTCCAGACGCGCCGTCTCCGGAGTGACACGGGGAGCCTCTTCCGGCACCACGATGTCGGGGATGCTCAGGCTGAGCAACTCTTCCCTGGAGTAGCCCAACATCCGGCAGCCCGCCGCATTCACTTCGACGTACCGGAAATCCGCGCTGGCAACAAAAATGCCTTCAGATGCGGATTCCACCAGTGTGCGGTACTGGGTCTCGCTCGCCCGCTGCGCTTCTTCCGCCTGCTTTTGCTCGGTGATGTCGCGCGCGATGCCCCACAGGCCGACGATCTTCCCATCTTCGTCCAGAATGGGGTACTTGCGGTTGTCAATCCAGCCCTTCTTGCCATCCTTGCTCGGCGTTTCCTGGATGGCGTGGGCCACCGGACTACCCGCAAACACTTCCTTTTCCAGCATGTAATAGATGTCCGCGTATTCTTCCGGAAGCACGTCGTAATCGGTCTTCCCTAGGAAATCCGTCCAGTGCTCGAGCCCGTCGGTGTGGGCCACCAAGGTCTGGCTGGCCAGTGTAAAGACATGATTGCGATCTTTGAAATAGAGATAATCCTCGGTGTTCTCCATCTGCGACCTGAAGGGGGGAATCTTCGCGAGCGTGTGGCTGTCCCGGCAGAGACTCTTTGCATCCTGCAAGAGCAGATCGAGAACGACTTGGCCGTCCGGGCCGGTTTCTTGGTTGAAGTGCCCCTTGATCAGGCGAATCCGCCCATCGGCATGCCGAAGCCGGATGTTGAATGTGCCCTCTGGATTCGCTTTCTCAGGGGAAAACAGCAGGGCTGCGATGTCGCCATCGTGCGCGTGGATACGGCTCGCCAGCGACACGGCAGAGGAGAGGAACGCCTCCGGCGTGAAACCCAGAAGTGCCTCCACGCTCCCACTGACCGAAAGAACACCTGGCTCTTCCGCCAACAAAAGCCGAAGATGAGCTTGGACAATCGAGTCCCCTGGCAGCATCAGAGTCCTCACGTTAAATGTATATGGTAGTCGGTGAAGAATGGAAAGGACCACCCGCGATAACGATAGCGCGAGGATCCGGGTGCTTGGTAGAGCGATTTTGGGAAAATGCCAGCAAATTGCAGAAAATGTCCGATGAAAGATTGACCCCTTTTCTACTTGCGAACCAGACAGGCAATTCCAGTTCATGTTTCGAGCGCGGCGCTTTCCGCTAACCTCAGATTCTTTAGAGTTTATTTAGACTTCAAGATCATCCCGGAACCAATCACTGAGCTTGTGCAAGGTGTTCCCGAACACCAATTTCGCCCATTCCTGTCCCGTAACCCCCTGCCTACAACAGCCAACTGCTCATCAATTGCTGGTTGATGAACAGTCTCGCACTCCTTCGGCGCGGACAATGTTTTTCGGGATCGTAAAGCTTCAGTTGGCAACATCACTGTGTGCTAGTAAATGGATTCTGTTCAAACCGGAAAGGGTCATCTCAACCTCGGCAGATCGACACAGTTGATGCAACAGATTCATATTCTGCGCGTTTGAGATTTCAGCCGAAATAGATAATCGAAAGTCGTCTCTTCGACGGTTTTCCGCTATCTCCAGGTTCCGAGCGAACGACCGGCAACGATGACCTTTGCCAAAGTGTCTCCGGCCGGGGGCATTCTCTCGTTTGCCGACCAACCGCTCAGAACACGGCACTCGGATGTGTCTGCGGCCACTCGCTACAAAAGTGGCCGAAAAACCCGCCCCTAACCCCCGCAAAATCAATGGCCGAATCTCCCCGATCCGGCCGTTCCAAAAGTTGTCGGTTTAGATACAGCTGCCCCCTGAGAAACACGGGGAAAATGCGTCCGAAGAATTCAAGAACCCTACGTTTACCAGTACGAATCCCCAGAG
>JBAPYY010000737.1:0-4121 GCA_049284975.1 Occallatibacter sp. | reverse complement strand
AACACAAACAACAGCCTGAACACCGTGCTGCAACAATTGTCTTCCGGTTCTAAAATCAACTCCGGCGCCGACGACGCAGCCGGACTTTCACTGGTGAATGGCCTGCAAGCCAACCAGACTGCTCTTGCTCAATCGGAAACCAACGCTACTGAAGGCGTGGGCCTTCTTCAGGTCGCCGATGGCGCCCTTTCGCAAGTGACAAGCCTGCTCAATCGGGCCGTGACGCTGGCTACCGAAGCCTCGAACGGCACCCTCAACTCCTCGCAGGATACGGCGGCCAACCAGGAGTACCAGTCGATTCTGTCGGAAATTTCAAACATCGGCTCGACGACCACCTACAACGATGAAGGGGTCTTCGGCTCCAACACGAACATTTACACCGGAGACTCCTCAACAGCCGGCGCATCGATCGACGATCTGAATATCCGCTCGATGTCCTCGTCCAACGTCGGCGACACCAGCGGTACGATGTCGTATGGCACTGGAGCAAGCGGGAGCGATGTGTTTGTGGCTCTGGGCGCAACGACCGCGGCAGACGCTGAAGGCGCTATCGGAACAGGTACGACCTCGACCCTTGACGTCAGCTACCTGGTGGGCAACACCACGAAATCTACCACGATCACCGTAGGTGGTACCTCCGGCTATAACGACACGGGCACAGGCTTGGTTCAGGCCATCAACGCTTCGGGCCTGGGCATCAGCGCCAGCATCACGACCGATAAGGTGGCCGGGGCCGGTGCGTCAGGCGACTACGGCATCGAGATCACCGGCTCGGTCGGATCTGCCGCGACCCCCAGTTCGAACAGCTTTAGTGGCGTTGTGGCTGCAGCGGGCAATACCTCTGCTGCTACTGCCGACACCAAAGACGGCGACGATATCATGAACGGTTCTCTCACACTGCAGGTAGGCAATGGAGCGGCAACAACGATAACTACCGCCGAGGTGGCTACGGCAAACGGTGAGGCCGCGGGCACTGTCACGATGAGTCAGTTAGCCAGCTATATTACCGCCAATACCGGTCTCGGCGTCACTGCTGGGGTGAGTGCGAGCACGGGCGCGTTGGACCTTAACTCAACCGGCTCCTACAGTGCATTGAAGGTCAACTCCAATTTGACTGACGAGACACTTCAAACCGGCACGGGAGATAGTGAAGCCACGAATTACACCGCGACTGCGGCCTTCAGCGTTGGAATCACCAACGATGCGACGAGCTCTGTTGAAACTTACGGCGCGGCCACCGCGGCGGCGGTATCAACTGGAACCGCTGGGTCCGCAGGCGGCGTTGCCACCATCAGCTACGCGGATCAGGCAGGCGTTTCGCTGAGCGGCACCGATCTGTCCAACCAGACGGATGCGGAAGCCGTGCTGACCTCCCTCAACACGGCCATCACCGATGTGGCGGCGCAGGACGGTTACGTCGGTGCGCAAATCAATACTCTGAACGCGGTCAGCTCCGTGCTCAGCACACAACAGGAAAATGTGCAATCTGCGCAGAACGCGGTGCAGTCAACTGACTATGCGTCGGCCACCTCCAACATGTCCAAGTATGAAATTCTGAGCCAGACCGGCATCGCGGCCCTGGCGCAGGCTAACAGCATGCAACAGGAAGTAACCAAGCTGCTGCAATAACCGGGGCGGAGTTAACCGGAATCTCCAGCGACAGGTCCTCGTCGCGGGAAAAACAATAAATGGCGTAATGCCACACAACCTGGAAGGGCGTCCGTGAGGGCGCCCTTTTTGCATAAGGATGGGACCGGAAGTGAGGCGAACCGATTGCAACAACGGATAACTAAAGCCACGCGGCTTCAACGCCGATGAAGTCTTTGTTGTGAAAGATTTTCGCGGAATGTAAGGTCGAGTTATAGGGAATCGAAGTTCATGAGCTTTTTCTAATTCGGCTTGCCTGTAGGTGGTTCTTCGGCTGCTCGGAGTCAATGCGGAGGGCACGATGGGCACAGTTGGGCTGAGTTTCGGATCGCCGACCAGTGGAACTGGCTTCAATGTCAGTTCGACGGTGTCCGAGATTGTGGGAAACCTCCAGAATGTTGAGACGCCATGGAAAACCCAATTGACCACTCTGGAGAGCCAGGACACAGCAATTTCCAGTCTGGGAACGCTGTTCTCGAATCTCTCCAATGACATGAGCTCATTGACCGATGCGGATGGCATTCTGGCGGAGAAGACTGGTTCCAGCTCCGACACCAATGTGCTGACGCTGACTGGGGCCAACTCATCGGCGGTTGCCGGAACCTACACGGTGGAGGTGGCGAACCTGGCACAAACATCAAGCGGCTACCTGGCCGAGATTACAAAATCCACCGATGCGCTCTCCGGCTCGATTACTCTTCAGGTTGGCAGTGGGACGGCGCAGACAATCAACGTACCGACGGCGTCGGGAGACAACACACTCGCGGGCCTGGCAAGCGCCATCAACTCCTCCACCGTGGGCGTCACTGCCAGCGTGCTGACCGATGCCTCGGGCTCGCGACTGAGCCTGGTTTCGAGCACCTCTGGCGCTGACGGAAACATCACGGTCAGCGCAAATTCGATTGCCGACACCACTACATCGAGCGGTACTTTGGCCTATACTTCCGCGGTGACTGGCGCCAATGCTCAACTGACAGTGGATGGCGTGGGCCTCACCAGCGCATCGAATACGGTGGCCAATCTCATTCCCGGCGTGACCTTCCAACTTCTGGCGCCCAGTCCGAGCGAGACCACAAGTTCCGGCACCAGCCTGGAGCAGGTGCAGGTGATAATCGGCGATGACAATACAGACGTCGAGAGCACGGTCAACCAGTTCGTCACCGACTATAACTCGCTGGTCAGCGCGATGAACACCCAGGAGGGAAATGACAGCTCGGGCAACCCCGAGCCGCTCTTCGGTTCTCCGACGCTTTCTCTGCTGCAGCAGCAGCTGATGAACGGAATCAACGACCAGAATCCGAACGGCTATCTGACGGCGATTACCGACGGGACAGGGACAACGCTCTCCGGCTCGATGACCATCCAGGTTGGCAACGGCACGGTAGTGAATGTAGTGGTCGGCGCTGGGGAGAATACGGCCAACACGATCTATACAGGTTCGGGGATCGATTACGACACGATTTCAGGCCTTGCGGCTGCAATCAACGCCGCCGGCGCAGGCTCCATGCTGAACTATACAGGCACGGCAGGGAGCGGCACCACAGCCTCAACAGGCACGCTGACTCCGGTCACCAGCGCCAATACTTCACTTTCCGGATCAATCTCGATCCAGGTGGGCGGCGGCACAGCGGAGAATGTTGTGATCGGCGCCGCGCCTTCGCCGCCGGCGGCCGACACCGTTTACACCGGAAGCGGCGTTAATACGCTCTCCGGGCTTGCCAACGCCATTACCTCGGCCGGTATCGGAGTCTCTGCGGAAGTGACGACCGATGCGGATGGCGTGGCGACTTTGGCGTTGACCTCGGGAACGCCAGGAAGCGCAGGGACATTGACAGTGAACCCCAGCATCTTTGCCGCCGGTTTTGGTGTCAACGCCAACGTGGTGACCAGCAATGGCCAGTCCACGCTGGAATTGGCATCGCAAACAGAAGGGTCTTCCGGCGGGGGATTGACCGTCACCTCAGGCATCAACGCCATCAGCGACACGCCGCTGAGCTACAGCGACGCAGGTACCTCAAGCGCCACGACGCCAGACAGTGGCGCGCTGAGCACAATCGCCAACGCAGGCGATCTGCTCACCGGTTCGATTTCCATCCAGGTAGGCAGCGGCCCCGCGCAGACCGTTAATGTCCCGACAACCTCAGGAGACAACACGCTCTCAGGTCTTGCAGCCGCAATCAACACCGCGGCGATCGGAGTGTCGGCTTCCGTGATAACCAACAGCGACGGATCGTATCTGTCGCTGACCTCTGGAACTCCAGGCAGCGCCGGTGATTTGACAGTGACCTCGAACATTCTCGACACCACCAACACGACCACAGCAGCGTTGAGCTATACAAACTCGTCGGACATCAACAGCTTGACCACTCTGGGAATCAGCGTAAACAACGACGGATCGCTGACATTTGACGCGAATTCGCTGGACTCGGTTCTGGACTCGGATTTCAGCAGCGTGTCGGGGTTCTTCCAAAACG
>JBAPYY010000736.1:0-1841 GCA_049284975.1 Occallatibacter sp. | reverse complement strand
GGATATGAAGGCTCGCTCGATCATGAAGCGCAGGACGCCCAGCTTTATGCTCAGTGGGGCATCGATTACCTCAAGTACGATTTGTGCAGCTTCAATTCCGATGTGATGGAGAAGCAGGCGCCCAACGACAAGGCCGCGCAAATGCGGCTGATGGCGGCCGCTTACGCCAAAATGGACAAGGCGCTCAAGGCTACCGGACGGCCTATTGTGTACTCGCTCTGCCAATACGGATGGGACGCGGTCTGGGAGTGGGCTCCGTCGGTGGACGGTAATCTGTGGCGGACAACAGATGATATTAACCCAAAATGGGACCGCATCTATGCAATCGTCAGCCAGCAGGCGGGGCTGGAGAAGTATGCGGGACCTGGGCACTGGAACGATCCTGACATGCTCGAAGTGGGTAACGGCACGCTCACCCTTGCTGAAAACCGATCTCATTTTTCGCTTTGGGCGATGCTGGCCGCGCCGCTGATGGCGGGTAACGACCTGCCCAACATGAAGCCGGAGATCAAAGCGATCCTCACCAATCGAGATGTTGTTGCTATCGATCAGGACCGTCTGGGCAAGCAGGGAACAAGAGCTTACAGCGAAGGCGAAGTGGATGTGTGGACGCGACACTTGGCCGGTGGCGCGCTGGCCATAGCCGTTGTGAACGCTGGCTTCGATCGCTACTCCACTCACCCGTTTCATCTGAGTTTCGAAAAACTCGGCCTGCACGGCTCGCAGACCGGCAAGGATTTATGGACCGGCAAACCGATTACGTTCAGCGACGGCCAGCCGATCGAACTCGCCAGTCATGATGTTCTGCTGGTTCGTATCGACGCGCCAAAGTAACTGACAAATTGAGATGGGTGCGTGAGGCCCTGAAGCACATCGGGGCTTGCATAAATCAATTTCTGCGGGTACATTCTCAGCGAGGTGAATTGTCCATGCGCATTACTGCTCTGTTGCGTTTTTCCACATTTGCCACAAGTGTTCTTCTCGCCTCTAGCGCGTTTCCGCAGGCTCAGGGCGTAGAAGCGCCCCGGCTGGTACAAACGGATGGCCGGTATGCGCTGCTGGTCGAGGGGCGCCCGTTTCTGATTCTTGGCGGTCAGATTCACAACTCGAGCGCATGGCCCAGCGAGCTGCCGCAGGTGTGGGAGTCGATGGCCGCCCTGCACGCCAACACGATCGAAGCGCCGGTTTATTGGGAACAATTTGAGCCACAACAAGGCCGGTTCGACTTTACGAATGTAGATGCGATTGTGGAAGGCGCGCGCGCACACAATCTGCACGTGGTGCTGCTGTGGTTCGGTACGTGGAAAAACGGCAAAATGCACTATGTTCCGGGCTGGGTGAAGAGCGACACCGTGCGCTTTCCGCGCACCATCCGGTCTGACGGCGAGCCGATCGACGTGCTTTCGCCCATGTCGCGCAACACTTTGGAGGCGGACAAATCCGCGTTCGTTGCGTTGATGCGCCACTTGAAACAGATCGACAACGAGCGGCACACGGTGATCCTCGTCCAAGTGGAGAATGAGTCGGGAAATCTCGGCAGCGTGCGGGACAATTCTCCCGAATCAAACCGGGAGTTTGCCGGACCGGTTCCGGCTGATCTGCTGGCCGCGGCTGGCAAGAAGCCCGGCACATGGGCTGAGGCCTTTGGCGCAGAGGCCGACGAGATCTTCCAGGCCTATCATCAGGCGAAGTACATCAACGAAATTGTTGCGGCGGGCAAGCGGGAGTTCGCGATTCCGTGCTACATCAATGCTTGGCTTGGTAATTCGATTGAAGAGTCCGAACAGAGGCAGATGGATGAGCCGGGGGTTCGCTATCCCAGCGGCGGCGCGGTGCAGAAG
>JBAPYY010000735.1:0-4021 GCA_049284975.1 Occallatibacter sp. | reverse complement strand
GATCAAACCTGGTCGCGCACATTCTCGACACACTCGAACAGGCCGCGCAAGCCCAGTCTGCCAAGCCGGCTCAGGGAGTATTCGGCCCCGTAGGCGCGCGCCTGGTATACATCGGCGGTCATGATAGCGACCTGAGCTACATCGGAAGCCTATTCGACCTGCACTGGACTGTCGATGGCATTACCGACGACACACCTCCGGACTCGCAGATCGTCTTCGAGTTGTGGCAGAACTCGAATTCGAACGAGTACACCGTCCGTCTTTTTTATCGCGCACAGACCTACGATCAGCTGCGCTCCGCGCAAGCTCTCAAGCTCGCAAACCCACCCGCGAAGGTCGACCTAACGCCTCCCGGTTGCCGCGCCGGCAAGCCTTGCCCCTTTGCGGATTTCGACCGCGCAGCGCACGCATCGCTCGATCCAGCTTACATCAAGGCAGATCTTCCCCCCACGCAAATCGCGCCGGCCAATCCATAGCATTCCGTCAGTTAGTAAGCGAGAGCCACTGCGTCGGCGCGCATTTCGCTGGCTGCCGCGTAGACGCGGTCTTCGCCTTGCTTGCGGTTCTCGATGCACTCGTAGCGGCCGAAGCCTCCGTCGCTCGCGCCCATGGGCCAGCCCAGATCGACGAGAGCCTTGCGAGTTTCAGCGGGAACGCCGGCTTCAAGGCGAAGAATGCCGCGCAACGTAAGGTTGGGCGGGTCTTCTCCCATGGTCTGCGAGGAACCTTCATGGTGCCAGCGCGGGCTGTCGCCGGCGGCTTGCACGTCGAGCCCGTAGTCCACGCGGTTGATGATAATCTGCGACTGGCCTTGCGGCTGCATGTCGCCGCCCATCACGCCGAAAGCGAGCCAGGGAACGCCGTTTTTTGATGCGAAGCCGGGGATGATGGTCTGGAAAGGTCGCTTGCCGGGCGCATAGATGTTAGGGTGGCCATCTTGCAAGGAGAATAGCTCGCCGCGATCCTGGAACATGAAGCCGAGGCCGTCGGCGACCAGGCCGGAACCCATGCCGCGAAAGTTCGATTGAATGATCGAGACCATCATGCCGTCTTTGTCGGCAGTGCAGAAATACGTGGTGTCTCCGTGGCTCGGAGCCTGGCCGGGATAAGCAGGCTCCAGGATGCGGTCGAGGCGAATGAGCTTCGCGCGCTGCCTCGCGTAGTCTTTGGAGTTGAGCCAGTCGATAGGAATTTTCGCAAAGTGGGGATCGGCGTAGTAGCGGGCGCGATCTTCATAGGCCAGCCGCTTGGCTTCGATTTGCACGTGGAGCGATTGCGCGGACTGGAAACCGAGCTCGCGCAGATCGAACTGCTCGATGATATTGAGCATCTGTAAGGTTGCGAGGCCCTGCGTGTTGGCGCCCATGGCGTAGACATCCACGCCGCGATAGTTGCTGACCAGCGGCTCGTCCCACTCGGCATGATGCTCACGGAGATCGTCTGCCGAGAGCCAGCCGCCGATGCGCTTGAAATAAGAGTCGATGGTTTTGGCAATCGGGCCGTCGTAAAAGGCGTCGCGCCCGCCTTCGGCGATCATGCGATAAGTGCGGGCAAGATCGGGATTGCGGCGAACGTCGTATTCGTTGGGCGCGATGCCGCCGGGTGTATAGGTGGCCACAGCATTGGCTGTTTCTTCAATGCCCATGCCGGGACGGAGAAAGACCGCCATGTTGCGCTTGAGATAGAAGCCGATAATCTGCGGGACGGGAGCGCCGATTTCGCAGTAATGGATGGCCGGCTCGAACAGCTCTGCCCACTTGAGCTTTCCGTAGCGCTGGTGCAGCGCCCACCAGCCATCAAGGGCGCCGGGCGTGGAGACGGTGACCGCGCCAAGCTTGGGAATAACGCCGTTGACAGCACGCGAGCGAACCGTCTCTAGCGAGAGAGATTTTGGTGAACGGCCAGAACTGGCCATACCCTCCAGCTTGTTTGCCTTGGGATCCCAGACAAAGGCGAAGCAGTCACCGCCTAGACCTGAGCTGACTGGCTCGACAAAGCCGAGGAGAGCGTTAGCGGCGATGGCGGCGTCTGCGGCGGAGCCTCCGCGCTTGAGCATCTCGATTGCGGCAAGTGTGGCCAGAGGATGCGCGGTTCCAGCTGCCCCCGAGCAGCCAAGCGCGGCAGAACGTGAGGCAAAGCTGGCCCCGGAAGGGCGGTCGCCCGCATGAACGTCGGGCCGGATAAATCGCTCGGCACCGGGAGCCTGAAACTTTGGAAAACTGGTGGGCACACTTTCTCTCGAAGGAATCTGCGACGGTTCGCTGCTCCTGGTTTGCGCGGAAACGACCGAACCGGCGGCGGCGAGAGGAATGGTTTGAAGAAATGTGCGACGGTGCATGGCAGTCTCCTTTGATTCAACCGCAAAACTCAGCTTCGCTCAATCCTGTTCCGCAATGGCTCCGTCCGGTTCGACACGAATTGATTCGCTTCTTCCGGCGCGGCGGCGCTTGATTCTTCGGCTTCGAAAGAAGAAAGAAAGGCATCGCGAAAGAAGAGAATGTGATCGCGCATACCTTGCTGCGCTAGTTCACGGTTGCCTTCCTTCAACGCAAGATAGATTTTGTCGTGGCAATCCCGCGAGGTTGCGGCAGAGAGGCGATATGTCTTCGACCGGCACAAAATGCTTTTTTGGCTGATGTTTTCCAGAATGCGGCAAAGCTCACTGTTGGCTGTGGCGGCGGCGATCAGGTTGTGAAAGCGAATATCCTCCTCGACATAGGCTATCCTGTTGGCCTCGTCTAGATACCGCTTGATGCGTTCGATGCTTTCTTCAAGTTCCGTGAGAAATGAAGGAGTGATTTTGGCAATCCCGACGGCGTGAACTTCGAGCAGTTCGCGCAATTCGTAAAGATCGCGAGCCTCTTTGCGTGAAAATTTGCGAACATGCGCGCCGCGCCGGGACTCGATGGAGATAAGTCCATCGCTCTCCAGACGGTTCAACGCCTCGCGCACCGGCGATTTGCTGATGCCGAGTTGCGCAGCGAGAGTATCCTCGGTCAGCCTGGCGCCTTCTTCGAGGGAGCCGTCGAGAATGTGCTGCTTGATGTGAAAGTACGTGAGCTCGGTGAGGTTGGGGTACTTGGGAATTTTCAACATGGCTCTGCCACCAGCGATTCTACACGAACTTTCCGATAACTCAATTCAATGAATGAGCGATCAGGTTCCGCATAGAAATCGATGCGGAACTGTTGAAGGCTACGCTTCGGGCGCGCGCTCGAACGGACGCTCATTCGGGCAGGCGCGCCAGATAAATCGATCGGCGGCTAGAAAGTAAACTTGGCGCTGATCTGAAGCTGACGTGAAGAGCCGCCATCGCTGGTGGCGAAGCGGGTTGCCGATATCTGGCCAAAGACGGACGACTGGACGTTGCCCGACGGTTGGCCAAAGTTGGGGTGGTTGAGGATGTCGAATGCATCGGCGCGCAGGATGAAGGTGACTGGACCGGCGAGTTTTGTATCTTTTTCGCCGGAGAGATCTACATCCGCAAATCCCGGACCTGACACGGCATTGCGCTGGATGGTGCCGAGGCCTGTGTAGATGCCCGAGGTAGGAGTCGTTTCAAGAGTCTCGAAACTGCAAGCAGGAGTTATTGTCGACTCAAAACATGTTGTGACGCCTGAAGTTGACTGGATGTAAGTGACGTTGGTCAATCCGGAGGCCTGCGTCTTCGCTACGGTGATGGGGCCAATCAAGCTTGGACGCACTATGCCGGTAATGCCGTTGAAGCTATTGCTGCTGGATAAGATGTTGACAGGGTTACCGGTCTGGTATTGGACGATGGTTGAAAGCTGATAGCCCGAAACCAGGCGGTTGGCCTTGAAGGGGAAATCGTAGATCGCGGTTCCGGCATAATGCTGGCGCACGTCGAAATCCGACAGTCCATAGTTTTCTCTGGGGTTGGTGCTGTCGGGCAGAACGTAAGTGCCCTGCGATCCGAGCGAGTTGATATCCATCGACTTGGTCCACTCGTAGTTCATGTTGAACTCAAGGCCATTGCCCATGTTCTTGCTGAGCACAGCCC
>JBAPYY010000734.1:0-2227 GCA_049284975.1 Occallatibacter sp. | reverse complement strand
GCCCTGGTCTGGTAGAGCTGATAAAGATGGCCTGCGAGGTGATAGGTGGAGATTTTTTGCATCTCCTGAGCGGCCAATGCAAGAGCTTCTTGATTCCGCCCTAGACCGCTCAATGCCTCGATCTTGGCGTCAATGGCAATCGACGGATACGCCGCTCCGCGTGTCTTTGCGGCAACTCGAATTGCTTCATCAAGCGGTCCGAGGGCCTCTTTATATTTGTGCAGTTCCAACAAACCTGCGCCGTACATGCTTGCATAGCGAATATGAGCTGCCGGGTCGGCAAACTTCGCCACTGTCCACGCCCTGAGCACATCCTTCTTCGCTGTTGCAATGTCACCCAGAAGGAACGCAGCGAATCCCTGTTCGCCGACCGCTCGCGAGGCCAGCAAGAGATGGCGCCGCCGGATCGCCAGAGACTCGACTTCGGCCCAGGTCTCGCGCCCCATCGCAGCGTCGTAGTTCGTCTCAAGCATTCCGAGAATGGTCAGAATGCGGAGCCGGGTCTCCGGATCGCGGGCCGCCGGTAAGCTCAGATCGTGCCGGAGAGTCGCAATTTGGCTTGGGATCGTTGTTGAGGATTCGCTGAGCGCCGGCATCTCGCTGACGCGCGCGTAGAGGGCCTTCGATGGCTCATGCCTCTGTTCGAATTCGACTTCGGCTGTTCGGTAGAGAGGTTCTGCGGCGATCCAGCTATTGAGCCATGACATCTCGTCGGCTCGCTTCAGCAGCGCCTCTGGACCATGAGAATTCAGCCGTCGGAAGACTTGATACCCGACAACACTCAGCAGGACGGCCAAGAGCAAACCGGCAGCGATGCGAAGGGTGGGGGAAGACGCAATTCGCATAGCGGACCGATCAACTTTGCCTCCCATAGTGCCAGAACAGCGTTTGCAGATCAACCGTTACTGTGTTAATTCATTGAAGCAAATAAACTTAGCTTCTGATCGGCTCTACGGGACCAGGCTTTTCTGATTTGCACAATTGTATGTTCGCCTTTTCTTCTCCTATACTGCCCTTTGTGTTCAACCTTCCTGAAAGCCGGCGGTGCGACTTCGCCATCCGCTGCAAGAAGTGCGGTGAGAATATCCCAGCGCCGGTCGGCACCATGCCGGATACATGGATTGCCGCTCAGTGCCCGCTTTGCGGCGAGAAGAGAAGCTATCTTCCAACGGAAGTCTTTCAGGGCAAACTCTCGTACAAGCTCGGCCCCAAGCCGGTGCGATTTAAGGTGCAGTGATGGGTGAAATGAAGCGGGCGATCGCCCGGGAGCGGGAGGCGTGGGCGGAGAAGATGCAAGAGCAAACGCGAATGAGATCAACCCTCGTCATCGCCGCCGCGATTATCGCTGCCGTCCGTCTGGCTCGTGACCCCGATATTAGCCACCCGTCTCCTCGCTTGGCAGCTGTAGTGTCAGAGAGTGTGAACTTGGCACGGATGATTTTAGATCGGGTGGGTCGATAGTTCGATGGTAGCCTCGGCTCATGTGCGGACGATACGGCCGGAGAGCGGACAAACAGCGAATCGCAGAGTGGTTCCATACCCACAATACAGATGTATTCAACGACGAATATTACGAGATCAACAGTACCCGCCTCGCGCCGTCTTACGACGTTGCCCCCGAAAGCATTCAGCCGGTAGTCCGGCTCGACCGCGATACGGGCGAACGAGTTCTGGCACTCATGAAGTGGGGACTCGTTCCTTACTGGATACTGTTGGCGAATTCGGTCAGTTTGGGATTTGAACCTCTGCCTCCCTTGGCCCGGAACTTGGGAAATGGCATCTATCTTCTTAGTTCGTTTAGGTTTTGTGTCGTCGTACCCGATTCGGTACGGCATTTGGCAATACTTGAGCTCAACTTGGAATCGAATTGCGCGGGAGTCAGAGGTCTCGCTCCTCCTGCTTTAGCAGCCTCCCTGGCTCCTAGCGTAGAGATTCGTTGCGCCGGCGAAGCCGACGGGATCGGCCTGCAAGAACCGGCCCAGCGCCGGCGAGTGGTAGCGCGCGGGCATGAATAGAGGCCGGTCTCGCAATCATAGCGGTAGCCAGCGTATTGGTAGGCCAGCCAGCTTCCGCTTTTCTCCGGCACCTCGCGCTCGCAGCCGATCGCATAAGCCGCCGAGTTGAAGCCCGTCCGCAGCATGCAGCATCCGACTGGAAACGTCATCGCCAGCGCTAGAGAAATTGCAAACCACCTCGGCGGGCTGCGTCAATCGCATCCTATCTGTAC
>JBAPYY010000733.1:0-2345 GCA_049284975.1 Occallatibacter sp. | reverse complement strand
CAGCTTCTCCAAATCCTTGCGCGCCTTGATCTCCTGCTCGAGCTTGTCTTTAAGCTTTTGCAGTTCGTCGGTAGGCGTCTGCGCAACGGTTGTGCCGGTTCCGCTCACCACGGTGCCCATCAGTTTGCCGGTGCCTTTGGGATCGTTGAAGTAACCGGCCACGGCCCTTTTGACCTGCTCGCTGGAACTCATCAGCCACAGCACGATGAATAGCGCCATCAACGCAGTGACAAAATCGGCGTATGCCACCTTCCACGCGCCGCCGTGATGGCCGCGGTGGCCGACGACTTTTTTGATGACGATAATCGGTGGAGTTCTGGCCGCCATGATGCTTTATTTCTCCTCGAAGGGGCTTGCTTGCTTCATGCCGCCTCCTGCTCCATGACGGGCGCGTGGCTCTTGCAGTTCTTTTCCATCTCGTCGAAGCCGGGCCGCACGTGCGCGGGAATCGCGCGCCGCCCAATCTCGATGGCGATCATGGGAGCCGAACCTTTGAGAAAGGAAAGTATCAGCACCCGAAGCATGTGCAGATATTCGTTTTGCGCGTCGGCGGTCTTGGCCATATTTGCGCTCAGCGGGCCAACTACTCCGTAACACAGCAGAATGCCCAGAAAGGTGCCCACGAGAGCCGCCGCAACCTTGCGGCCAATCTCCTCTTGCGGGCCGCCCAGCGAGCCCATGGTGATCACCACGCCCAGCACGGCGGCCACAATGCCCAATCCGGGCAGCGCATCGGCCACGGTGCTCAAGGAGCTCACCGGCTGCATCGCTTCGTGGTCGTGGACTTCCATATCCAACTCCATCATCTGGTCCATGTCGAATGGCTCCACTCCTCCGGTGATGGCCATGCGCAGCGTGTCGCACACAAAGTCGCGGGCATGATGGTCGGCGAGAAACTCGGGATAGTTCTTGAAGATCGAACTTTCCTCAGGCTTCTCCGCGTCCATCTCGACGCTCAGTAATCCCTCTTTGCGCACCTTGTTCAGGAACTGGTACATCATCTTGAGCGTGTCAAGATAACGCGCCTTATTGAACGGCGAACCTTTCAGAACGCCAGCCAATCCGCCGGCAATCTCCTTGATGATGTGCGAGGGATTGGCCGCCAGCAATGTGCCCGTGGCCGCGCCGGCGATGATCAGCAGCTCGGCCGGCTGAAGCAGAACCAGGATATGGCCCTTCTCCATCAGAAAGCCGCCGATGACCGACACAAAAACCAGCACAATGCCTATGATGGCGAACATGCTTGCCTCCCCAGCGCAGACGTAATGTGGTTACCGCCCGCGTGAAAACTGGATTGCATTGCGGCCTTGGCCCTATCCAGCAGATCAGCCAAAGTTTCCTCCCGTTCGGCTTGCGCCGCGCCGATGCTCACGGTGAGCGATACCCGGTCGCCCCACCAGCGGAAGTCCGCCGTGCGGGCCAGGCCGGCCAGAGCCTGCGCATGAGTCGCAAGCATCTCCGGCGTGCGCTCGTGCGACAGCACCAGAAACTCATCGTCGCCCCAGCGGCCCATCTGCTCGGCGGGGCGCAGCCCGTTTGCCATGGCCCGCTCCACCTTGGCCAGCATCGCCTCGCAGGCTCCGGCGCCGTGCGTCTTGCGCAGTTCGCTGGCCTGATCGACGGTGACCCACAGCACGCCGAAGCCTTCTCCGCCCTGCCGGTAGTCTTCGAATACCGCTGTCAGCCGGTCTTCAAGCTCTGCCTGGCTGGCTTCCACGCTGGAACCTTCTTCACATTCGCCATGGGGCAGCGCATCCAGGCTCTCGGCGGGATGAAAGACAATCGCCGCGCCTATGCGCCCGCCCAGTCCGTCGCGCAGCGCCATCGTGCGCGCTATGGCGGGAACGTCGTGGCCGAACCGATGCTGAAAGTGAACCATGGTGCCACGCCCGGAATGCGGTTCTGTCCCGGCCTCCTGGTCGCCAAGTCCTGAAGAGGCCAACAGTAGCGGTTCCAGAGGCTCAGGAACTTGCCGCGACAATAATTCCGTGCTGGCGTAGCCGGTAATCGCCTCCGCCGCCCGGTTCCAGAGCATGATTTGGCCTTCGCTCCCAAGCAAAGCAAGACCCTCCGGAAGACCATCCAGTGCGACCTCAAGTAGTTGGGTGCGATCGACCATCCGTACCTCTCTAACGCCTTCATCGGCAAGGCTCACAACAACTTGACCATATGCGGGCGCAGCGAAAGAGGTTAATCCCTGCTAAGAAAAAAGAGCTTCTGCGTGCGCAAAGGCTTCTGCTGAGACAGAACACGCGCGCATCCAGTTCACGAGCCTCATCAGTAAACAGGGTCCGAAATCGTCGGTTGCGAATTTTCGTGACCTGCGGTATCAATAGGCTGTAACC
>JBAPYY010000732.1:0-4404 GCA_049284975.1 Occallatibacter sp. | reverse complement strand
GTCAACGAGGCCCGGCTCTACCTACAAAAGGCGTATGAGCTTCCCGCAAGCAAATAGAGCATACCGCTCCTGTCCCGCACATTCACCGTCCGTCACCTTCCCGTTTTGACACGCATTTCCATTCTGGACGCACCTCGTGCAGCCTCCCAATCAGCTCTGGTTTTCGTGTTGCGGCCCATCGCGCGCGCTGCCGATCATCTCATCATGAAACTGCTGCGTTCCATCGTCCGTGGCCTATTGTTTGTTGCATTGAATCTTGTAATTGCGGCCGCATTTGCTGCGCCGCGCGATCCTGCCGCATCGCAAGAGGCCGCGCCGAGGGTGCAAAGCGCCGCAGATGACGCGGCGCGCGTGGTTCTTCATGGCAACATTCACCCGCTGGTGCGGGCCGCGACAGGTCAAGTCCAAGCAGCGTTATCCCAAACCGCAACCGACCTGGGCGCGGTAGAAGATTCCTTGCCCGCGGGACGGATGCTGCTTCTGTTGCAACGCCCTCCGCAGCAGGAGTCGGCGCTTACTGATTTCATTCAGGCCGCACACACGCCGGGCAGTGCGTCGTTTCATCAGTGGCTCACGCCCACGGAATTTGGCCAACTTTACGGGCCGGCCACTTCGGATGTGGCCGAAGTTACCGCGTGGCTGGAGTCGCACGGACTCACCGTCAATCAGGTTCATGCCGGGCGCGTAGCGATTGAGTTTTCAGGAACCGCGGGCCAGGTAAGCGAGGCTTTTCAAACTCAGATTCACCGCTATCTGGTGAACGGCGAAGCGCACCTGGCCAACGCGACCGATCCATCGGTCCCCGCCGCGCTTGCTCCCGTAATCGCCGGCCTTGCTCCGCTGAACGATTTCCAGCCGCAGCCGCGCCTGAAGGTGCTGGGACAGGCCCAGTTCAACGCCAAAACGCACAAGGCCACTCCCCAATGGACTTATCCGGAGGGCAACGGAATCGTCTTCGTGATGGCGCCGGGCGATTTTGTCACGCAGTATGACATCAACCCGGTCTACAAGTCCGGCATCACGGGCGCAGGCCAGTCGATTGCCATTGTCAGCGAGTCCAATGTTGATTTGAGCCTGGTTCAGGCCTACCAGAGCCTCTTCGGGCTGAGCGCGAATTTGCCCACAGTGGTGGTTGACGGCAGCGATCCCGGCCAGAATAGCGCGGCGACTGAAGCCTATCTGGATCTCGAGATTGCCGGCTCGGTTGCGCCCGGTGCGACGGTTATGCTCTACACCTCGGGCGGCACGGCTCTCACCAACGGTCTTGCCCTGGCTGCGATGCGTGCGGTGGAAGACGATTTGGCCGGGGTTATCAGCGCCAGCTATGGCGAGTGCGAGATGGAACTGGGCCAGAGCGGTAACGCGTTTTGGAGCGCGCTCTGGGAGCAGGCCGCGGCGCAGGGTCAGACAGTTTTTGTCTCAGCCGGTGATGGCGGCTCGGCGGGCTGCGACGACTTCGACACTCAGCAAGTAGCTTACGGCGGATTGCAGGTGAACGGCATCGCCTCCACGCCGTACAACGTCGCCGTCGGCGGAACAGACTTCTATTACAACCAATACGCAGGGTCTTCATCCGCCATCGCGTCGCAATTGGATACATATTGGTCTGCTACTTCCACCACTTCGCCCGCCATCTCGCTCCTCAAGACCATCCCCGAACAGGCATGGAACGACTTCTTCGGTTTCAACCTCTACGACAGCGGCAATCCCGCCAATCAACCCAGTCAACTAATCGTTGGCGGCGGAGGCGGAGCCAGCAGCGCCGCGCTCTACGCGACCGGCGCAGCCACGGGCTACCCCAAGCCAGCGTGGCAAGCGGGAACGGGTGTCCCGGCCGACAAGGTGCGCGACTTGCCAGATCTTTCCTTGTTTGCCGCCAACGGCTACAACTACAGCTTCTATCCCATCTGCGCCAACCCCGGCGATTGCTCCAGCGCAAACCTGACATCGAGCGGCGCGGTGGTTATCACCGGTGTCGGAGGCACATCAGCGAGCTCACCGGCCATGGCCGCCATTCAGTCCCTCATCAACCAGAGCGCAGGCGCGTGGGCCGGGCAGGCCAATTTCATTTATTACCCGCTCGCCGCCAAACAAGTGACGGCTTTTCATGACGTGACCGTGGGCGGCAATCAGGTGCCTTGCTACCCTGGCACAACCAACTGTGTGGCCGGCTCCGCAGCCTCGAACTCCAGCGGCTATTTTGTCGAAAGCGGCTACGCGGCAGGCACGGGCTATGACCAGGCCACCGGCCTGGGCTCAGTGGATGTGGCCAATTTGATCAAGTACTGGAGCACGGTCGCGTTCGCTCCCACCAGAACAACCCTTAGCGTCAGCCCGACCAGCCTCGCCCACGGCAAGACAGCCACCATTACCGGCACAGTTGCCCCGTCGAGTGGTTCCGGCACGCCCACAGGCGCGGTTAGCCTCACGGGCAACGACGGCATCACCCACTACGCGGCCATTGATGACATTGCCCTGGCTGCGGGCAGCATCTACGCGCTGGTGGACAATCTTCCCGGCGGAACCTATCAGCTCACCGCCGACTACGGGGGCGACGGAACCTTCGTCCCGAGCAAATCCGCGCCCGTCACGGTCACCGTCACGCCAGAAAACAATACCCTCGTCACCACCGGCTTTGCATGGAATCCCTACGACCTCAACCTTTATCCCCTCTCATCCGGCATCACGCTGCCTTATGGCGCGCAAATCTTTCTGGATGCGCAGCCACAGAGCGGCAACACTACCATCGCAGGGGAGCCTACGCCGGCCACTGGAACCGTCACATTCACCGACAAGCTGGGTTCGGCGATCGTCACCTCGACGGAGCCGCTAAACGCGGCCGGCGTGGCCGAGTGGTCCACCGGCGTCTTCGCGTCCGGCGACCATGCCCTCAGTGAGTCCTACTCCGGCGATCCAAGTTATAACCCATCGACCGCGCCTGCCGCTGCTGCCTTCACCGTGATCCAGGGCAGCACCAGCCTCACCGTCAAGCCGCTGGTTACTTCCGTTGCCGCCGGAGCCAGCGTGGCCGTGGATGTGGTGCTGGCCACCGGCTACCTTTCCCTCTACGGAACCCTGCCTACCGGCAACGTCACCGTAACCCTGGGCAGTCAAACAATCACCGCTCCCTGGCAGCCCTTTGGCGCAACAGGCAATGCCAGCCTGGAAGCGGTGGTCACATTCACCAACGTACCAGCAGGGATTCTGCCACTCACGGCTTACTACACCGGCGACACCAACTGGCTGGGCAGCGCCGCCAACGGCGGTACAGTCGTCTCGCTCGCCAGCAAACTCACCCCCAGCGTATTGCTCACATCGAGTTCCGCCAATCCCGCGCCCGGCCAGACTTTTACCCTAACTGCCTCCGTCACCGGCCCCGCAGGCAAGCCAACCCCCACCGGAACCATTGCATTCCTCTCCGACGGCCAGAGCTTCGACACGTTTGTAAATCTGAGCGGCGGGACGGCAACCATCGCCATTCCCGGTTACTCCGCTGCCAACGGAATCAATATTTTCACCGCTCTCTACCAGGGCGACGCCAATTACAACTCTGCCGCTTCCAATGCCGTTAACGTCACAGTTGCCCAATCGGATTTCTCCCTCACCACGCAGAGCCCCGAGGTGCAAATATCCCCCTCAGGGACAGGTGCGAGTACTTTGGCGCTCGCGCCCATCAACGGTTTTAACGGGACCGTCACGCTGACCGCCAGCGCGCCCGCCGCCATCACGGTGACCCCGGCGGCAACATCATTGGCCCTCAATGCGCCCACAACCGATGTGCTGACGATCAAGGTCGCCGCCGCCACGGCTGCCGGAGTTTATCCGGTCACTATCACAGCCACGGGCGGTGGGCACGTTCACACCGCGCAGATTCTCGTGCAGGTTCTTGCGGTTGGTGCGCCCGTCTTTTCTCCCGTATCTGGAACCTACGCTACCTCGCAGCAAGTCACGCTCACTGACGCGACCGCTGGCGCGACCATCTACTACACCACCAATGGAGCGATCCCGACCGCATCCTCCACAAAGTACACCGGCGCAATAACAGGTCCGGCGACAGAAACTATCCAGGCCATAGCGGTAGTGGGTGGATTTGCGCCTTCTTCCGTAGCATCGGCTACTTACACCATCATGACTCCTGCAGCGACACCTACCTTCTCTCCAGCTCCCGGAATTTATTCCGCGGTGCAGACGGCGGCCATCACCGATCTGACTCCCGGCGCAACCATCTACTACACCACCAACGGTACGGCGCCTACAACAAGTTCGACCCTTTACTCCGCGCCAGTTACCGTTTCCGCCGCGGGGACCCTGATGGCGATAGCCACAGCCAGCGGCTCTCTCGAAAGCGCGACGGGCTCCGCAGCTTACATCATCAACATGGCCGCCAACGGATGCCCCACAGGC
>JBAPYY010000731.1:0-2642 GCA_049284975.1 Occallatibacter sp. | reverse complement strand
GCTCAGGCCAATCGCCGCAACGGTCAGTCCGAGAGCCCAGCCGAGAAAAATATCCTCAAAGTAATGCACGCCGAGATAAGGACGCGAGACGCCGATAATCAGGATGGATGCTACCGCAATGATGCGCACAACCCGGTTTTGAACCTTGCCGTAAAGATAGGTGTAAAAAGAGGCCGCCCCCGTCGCGTGGCCCGAGGGAGTCGAGAACTCGGTGGCCAGGTTGCTCGCGCTCTTGGCCGACACCGCCCATTTTTGCAGGTATGTTCCCTGGGCAATAAACGGGCGAGGATTGCGCACGAGCAGCTTCAATAGATCGTTGATCGACAGGGCCGCCAGCATGACGACCGAGAGCTGAATGGCGATGCGCTTGTTCCAGACCACATAAATCAGCGCAGCCAACAGAATGTATCCTTCAACTCCGCCTGCGAAGGCGGCGATATGCGCGAGCGTGGTAAGAAAAATATTTCTGTGGTCCGCCAGAAATTGCACGAGACCTAAATTAAATGGCAGCGGAGCCACGAGCAGTCCTCCAGATGAAGTCGCGTATGCAACATCGTTTTATTCACAGCATAAAGCATGGACGCGCGTGGCGACGATGCGCACACATACCAGTCGCGGACGGCTCGATGGGCGGAGGCTGTATGCTCAATGCAGTTCACTTTTCTCTGCTCACCCTATGCGCTACACGACACAATTTCTGCTTTCGGCCATGGCGGCGGCGCAGTTTCCCGCGCCGGACGCGCCGGAGATTGCGTTTCTCGGCCGCTCGAATGTTGGTAAATCGAGCCTGCTGAACACGCTTGTGGGCGAGAAGGCGGCCAAAGTTTCGCAGACGCCGGGGCGAACGCGCGCCATCAATTTTTTTGCTTTGTTGGATGGCAGCCAACGGCGGAAGCTGATCTTTGCTGACCTGCCGGGTTATGGCTACGCGAAGATTTCAAAATCGATTTCGGCGGGCTGGCCCGAGTTTATCGAACCATATCTGGCGATTCGCTCTACGCTCAAGCTCTGCGTTTGCCTGGTGGATTCGAATGTGCCCGCGCAAGAGAGCGACCGGAAGTTGATCGACTGGCTGCGTGCCGCCGGCCGCGAATTTGCCGTGGTCGCCACCAAGATTGATCGCCTCAGCGGCAACCAGCGCACGCGCAATCTGTTGGCTCTGCGGCAGGGGCTTGAACTGGACGAACTTCTGCCTGTCTCCGCCAAAACCGGTTACGGCGTGAAGGAACTCTGGGCGCGCATTGAAGCGGCTGGGGCCTAGTCAACGAATCAACGGCACAAAGCTGCTCCAATCCGTCTGCTCCTCGCGGCTTTGCCAGAGATCGACGTTAACGCCAATCTCGCCGCGTTCCACCTGCTCTCGAATCTCTTGCTGAAATCTGACGGCGGTTTCCTCATCGCATCGCAAAACACGGAGACCCCGCGCCATGCGCCCTAGGTATCGCGGAGCCAGCCGCAGCCATCGACGAGCTGTCGCGGCATCCGAGCCCAAAACAGAATCGAAGCAACTCGTGGCAAGCGCGTCGAGTTTGGGCAGCCATCGGGCACCATCTGATGCCACGCTCCAGGCCAGGAGCAGGTGGTCTGTCTCAAGCGCGCCGGGATCAATCGGCCATGCAATGTCCGGCCTAACGCCGCGCTCGATCATCTGGCCGGCGAAATCGGCTTCGGCTGCCTGGGGCTCAGTGGCAACGCAGACTGCAACCGTGGTGCGCTTGCGAATCTCGTTCTTAAGAATGCGCAGCGCCTCGTCGAGCGAGGTGACGAGGAAGTCCACGACCCCGTCGCGAATTGCCTGCTTGCGTGCTTCGGCGTCTGCCGAAACAGCCAGCGAGGCCGCGCCGGCAATGTTGGCTGCCACCAACAGGGCTCGTTCTTCTGCATCGAGCGAGCCGGCATAAAGCAGTTTCCCGCCGAGACTTGGTTCTTTATCCGTGACACTCTGCGCGAGAGCGGCAGAAGCCAAAGCCGCGTACAGCCGCTCAACCTGAAGGGCGAATTCGAGTGCGCCGTGCGGATTGGGGTGAGTTGCCATTAGGGGTGCAATCGTGCAGCCAGAGGGGTCGCTAAGCCGGAGCCTTGCTTTCAGCCGCACTAATCCCGGTATTCCTCGCGCGCGTTCATCCGCCTCACAAAAAAGACAAATTCTCCCGGCTTTGCAAAGAGCTGGAGCTTTTCGGGAACTTTTTTCCCGATGCAATCATTGGGCGCCACAATGCCTCTCGCCAATATGTCGGAGACGCTGTACCAGCGATCAATAACTGGCCCAGGGTTCAGTCCCTTGGTATCGTTGTTGGAATCGCAATTGACAAAGAGTGAAGTGGAACTGTCGTATGAGGCGCGGATTGAGAGCTGGGAAGCATCGGCGGGCAAGGTCAGTTTTCCTGTGCCGTCGTCATTCAGCGTCACCCAGTTTGCATGAATTGTTTCCTGGTGATCGATGCGTACGATGAAATCCGTGGTGGCGATCAGCCTGCCGCTCTTGCCATCGATCATGCGCAGGGTGATGGTCTTCGGTGCCTGCGCATATAGCACCCCGCAAAACGCCGCCATGCACAGCAGAGGTTGAAGCACGCGAAGAGCTTGTCGAACCATTTCTTGCCTCCGGTATTGCCACTGCGGCTCACCAGGTGGAGTAAGGC
>JBAPYY010000730.1:0-3030 GCA_049284975.1 Occallatibacter sp. | reverse complement strand
CCACCACGTTCGTCAGCACCAGATCGGCGTTCATCTTGAGCACATAGCCGTTCGCTGTCGTGGGAGAGGTTTGCGCTTGCGGTAAGTCTTGCGTAAAGCCAGGCTTCGACCATGCGCCCGGCAACACCAGCGCCAGCGCCGCAAATCCCGCTCCAGCCTTTCGCATCAAGCTCTTCATAAACTTCTTTCCAATGCTAACTCCGCTAACTCTACCGCTTCAAAACCTGAACCTCGCCGTAAATTGAAACGTTCGCATGGCGGCGGCTTGAGTTACCTGCCCAAAGGATGGCGAAGCCGCGTTGGTGTCCACGCCGGAGTACTGCACAGTATTGAAAACATTGCTCGACGTCGCACGAATTTCCATGCTGCGCGTGCCTCCAAGTTGCATTGTCTTTGACAGCGACATATTGTTCAGGATCTTTCCCGGCCCCGCGATTGAGTTACGCGAAACATTGCCGCAGTCAGGGCAGTTCGGCGTGGTCGAATCATTTGGAGGCAGTGCGAATGCCGCGGAATTGAACCACTCCTCCTGCGATCCCGCGCCCGCTGTCACTGAAACGCCCGGTACGTGATTGGGGCGTTGCGTCCCCGCTGTTCCGTTTTCCACGTCGCTCACTGTAGCCTGATAAGTCGGCGAGAGCGGCTGTCCGGTAGCGAAGGTAAAACTGCCGGATACGGAAAAACCCTCCAGAATATGCGAGCCAACGCCGCTGTTCACCCAACGCCTGCCCTCGCCAAAGGGGAACTCGTAAAGATAAGTCCCGGTGACTTGATGACGCACATCAAAGCTCGAATTACCTTCTTCTGCGCCCAGGTCCTGCCAGTTCTGCGCGACAACGGTCGATGTGCCGCCCACCGAGCCGGCGTTGTCGATGGAGTGTGAGTACTGGTAATTCGCGCCAAACGCTATGCTTTTGCTGAGTCTCCTGTTCAGGCGCAATGTTCCTGCGTTGAATCGGGAAAACGCCACCGACTGATCGTAATTGAAAAGCTGAGCAGTGGGGTTGGTCAGTGGGCTACTCGCGCTCGCGCGGGGAGCGCTTGTAATGTCCAGATTGCTGCCCATCGATCCGTTGTAACCCACATTCACCACCACGCCCCAGGGCATTGTCTTCTGCACGTCAAGGTTCCACACTTGCACATAGGGCAGGCGGTAGTGCGGATCGAGCGCGTAGTTGCCCACAGTGTCCGGTGTGGGAAATCCGTTTGCGAGCGAGAGGCAATCGGCAGTCGTGGATGGGCACTGGTTCGATTCGTTGGTCTGCTCGTTCACAAACGATGGATCGTTCACCATCGGCTGATGCGCCATGGTCGTCGCAAAAGTTGCATATTGGCTGACGGTGTAGTTGATCCCGTAGCCGGCGCGCACCACAATCTGTTTGGGCAACCGCAGAGCCATGCCGAGTCTTGGCGCAACAGCTACGCGAAATGGAAATACCAATGAATCGGGCAAGGGACCGTTGTAACTCCCCGAGCCTCCGGCCTGGACTTCGTCAGTTACTGAGAACAGCGCGGGATAACTCGCGTTAGTTGTAGGGTTTGTATCCACCATCGCCAAGTGACCGTACTTCTCTGTGTAAGGCGCGAAGAACTCGTAGCGCAGGCCGTAATTCAAAGTGAGATTTGGCCGCGCGCGCCAATCGTCGGTCGCGTATGCATCCCAGACATTTTCGCGCAGGTAGCTCTTGGACGCGGAGGAGTCAATGCTGGTTTCCTCTGGGTCTCCAAGAAGAAAATCGCCCAGCGAGGAGCCTGTGTAGAGGCCGGTGAAGTAGAAGGTGCCGGTGGAGTTAGTGCCGCCCAGAAAGTCATGGTGAACGCGCCGGTAGTCGCCGCCGATGCGAATATTGTTCTGGCCGTGAATCCAGCTCAGCGTCTCGGACAGCGAGATCGTCTGCGACAGCACAAGACTCGGTTGCTGCTCACTCAATCCGGTGAAGTTACTTAGAGTTACATCGGGCAGGCCAAAGTTGATCGGACTCGTGTTCAGCGCAGGGGCAGGCAGTAAGCCGCTGGGCGGTCCGAGAACACCGATAGTGGTGGCGATATCGGTTGTGTTGGTGAAATAATTCTTAGCCTGGCTGGTCGCCCGATTCCAGTTGGCGTTGAAGATGTTAGTCAGCTTGTGATAGCCAGCCGTGTAACCGGCTTGCACGGAGTTCGAGTTAGTAGAACTCTTGCCGCCCAATTGCGGAAAGACGTTTGCATTGTCCGCCGCCGTGCCAATCCAGTTGTAATTGAAGTTGATGCTCTGCCGCAGGCCTAGATTCTGTTGCGCTCGCCTGCCGCCGCGTCCCATGCCGAGTAAGGTTGCATTCTTGCCCAGGCTCCGCATATAGCGCACACCGGCCTGCGTCGAGTTAGTCTGCACAGTGGTTAGTAGATGGTAGTTTTGCGCATAACCGGGCAAATTAGGCAAAGGAAAGAATTGAGGCAATGCCGGGGAAACGGCTTGGTTCCCGAGAAGCAAGTTTTGTGCCGGAGCAACGATGCACCCAAAGGGAATCACATTGCCAGGAAATGGCTGACCCGGCGTCGCGCCATACGGGCCGCAAGTAGTGTTACCCGCTGGATCATAGATAGTAGACTGGCCGGTGAAATTGCCTGTTCGTTCGTTATATGTTCCTGGGAAACTGCCATCCGTGGGCACAGTTGCATATTCGTCCAACGGGCTGGAACTGCGTTGGCCGATGAGGGTGAGAAACATGGTGTCCTTGCCGCTGGGTTTGGTCACTCCCGGCAAGTAAGGCGCGCTCATAAAAGTTATTCCGAAGCGGTTTGTCCCGTTAGCTGGCTGTTGCTGCGTCTGACCGCGCAGAGAAAAAGGCTCCGCGTTAAGCGCTGAGTTACTGCCGATCCAGAAGATAGCTCCGTGCGGCTGGCCGGGGTTGAAGCCGCGGAAGTTGCCGCGCCCGCCGCCAAAACCTCCCCCGCCAAAACCTCCCGGTCCGCCAAAGCCGCCGCCGCCAAACAGCCCACCACCCGGGCCCCCACCAGCCCCGCCGCCAAGCCCGTTGAAGTTGCCGCCGC
>JBAPYY010000729.1:0-3779 GCA_049284975.1 Occallatibacter sp. | reverse complement strand
TGAAAGGCAGCCAGTTCCTCGAGCGTTCCCTCCCGTGGCGCAAGAGCGTACACCAGTTCGCAATCCAGAGCCGTCGCTGCCCGCCGCAGCGTGCCCAGCATGATCCGCGACGCACTCTCCGATTTCTCCAGCCGGAAAACCTCCCAGCGGCACACGCCCATCCGCCGCGCAACCTCGTCCACTGGAATCCCCACCGCCTGCCTCACAGCCCGCAGCCAACCCTCCGTCTCGCCCGCCGCCGTCCGTGCCACGCGAAACGCCAGCAGCGTCTCATCCAGCTTCTTACGCGTCTCCGCGTGCCTGTCGGTCCACTTTTTCATCCCCGCTCCGTGGCCCGGGCCGCGACCTATTCTCTTCACAACAGCGGTCCTCAATGATTTCAAAGTACTTAGCGGCAATTCCTGCACTCGAATCCCTCCCGTTTCAGCTTTTGTACCCAAGTCTGCCGGAATCAGGTGTATTTCTACGCAAACTGTTTTCCGCTCTGAAGCCGCCTCTCTATGCAAAGCAATGCATTTCGAACAGCACCCCCACCGCGCGCCTATTCGGGGCGGGAAACAGATCGAAGATTCGGGAGGGAGCAGGGGGTTTCAACCCCTGAATGAAAGTGAACCCGCGAGCGGCCTTCAGGCCCGGACCTCTATCGCCTTTCTACAGCCCTGAACCGCCGCAAACCGCTATGTCTTTAAATATGTGAGCGCAATTGCTCACATATTTAGAGAATTGCAAAATTTAATTTGGACAAGGCCCGTCCGGTATGGCTTCCCGCTCAACCTCCAGATACAATTGCCGGAGATGAGTGGGCGCGTTGCCACTCTCCAAGGGACTTCCCCCCTATGGCCTCAGTTCTCTCCACGCCCGCTCCTGTGCTGGCTCCTGAAATCTCTGCCTCGGTGTCAACCGAATCAATTCCCAAAAACCCTCTGGCTCCAGCTTCCGTCGCGCCTTATGCCGAACCCGCGCGGCTCCAGGTTCGCATGGGCCGCGCCGCCACCGTCGGCGACGGCGTCAACTGGCTGACGCTTGGGATAATCGTCTTTTTCCATCTCGGCGCGTTGGCTGCTTTGTTCTTCTACACATGGCAGCGTCTGGCGGTCACCGCAGCGCTCTACGTGCTGGCCATCAATGTAGGCATCGGCATGTGCTATCACCGCCTGCTCACCCATCGCGGCTACCAAACGCCTAAGTGGATCGAGTACCTTATGTCGATCTGCGCCACACTCTCGCTCGAGGGCGGGCCCATCTTCTGGGTATCGGTTCATCGCGTCCACCACCAGAATAGCGACCACGAAGGCGACCCGCACACGCCGCGCGAAGGCGGTTGGTGGGCGCATACCGGATGGATGATCTGGGGCAACTCGCTGCACGCGCAGACTCAGGTCCTCGCGCGCTATGTTCCCGACCTGGTCCGCGACCGCTTCCATGTCTGGCTGAGCAAATACCATTGGATTCCACTCGTCACCAGCGGTGTCCTGCTTTTCGGCCTCGGATGGCTTTGGGGCGGCTGGAAAAACGCCGTCGGAATGCTCCTCTGGGGAGCCTTCCTGCGCGTGACCCTCGGACTACACGCCACCTGGCTCGTAAATTCCGCAACCCACCTCTGGGGCTCCCGCCGCTTCAAAACACGCGACGATTCGCGCAACAACTTTTGGGTGGCGCTAGTGAGCGGCGGCGAGGGCTGGCACAATAACCATCACGCGAATCCGGTTTCGGCTCGCCATGGCCTTGCATGGTATGAGATTGACCCCAACTACTGGGGCATTTGGCTGCTTTCAAAACTGGGTCTTGCGCGCAAGATTCAGGTGGTCAAGCTCAACCGAAAACCGGCGCAGAGCTGAAGAGAAACTCTATTTACTCAGCTTGGCCCTGACCCAAAGCACGCCAAAGAATGGCAGCGCCACGATCAGCACCAGCACACCGGCGGGGAAACCGACATAGCGATAAGTGTCGGCGTAACTCACCGCGTGGTGGCCTAGGAGATTCCATGCCAGCAGTGCGAAGATTGCGACTGTGGTAGAAGCGAAAAACGTGAAAAACGCTGACGCAAAGGCCAGCATCAGACTCGTAAAAAAGCCAAATCCCTTGAGCGGAAAGCCGAAGACCGTTCCACTCTCGGAGAGTTCGCGTTGTGCCGGTTGCATCAACTTAAGAGCCTCCGTGGTCTAGAATACAAGTTCATGGCGAGCAGCGCACAGGTCGAGCTTTGGCAGGCAGAGAAGGTGGCTACGCAGGTGGCCGCAACCCAGGCCCCCAATGGAATTCACTACGCAATGTGGGGCGAAACGCGCGTCTCGGACGCGGACCTGGAACGCCTTGTGAGCGCCGTGCCGGCCACGCTATCTGCCGCGCTTGAACACCGCGCCTATTACTTTGTCCCACTGGCCATTGCCGATACCGACGATACCATGGTCGCGCCCGGCTACACTGTCGATCTGGGCGACCGGGCTATCTGCCATCGTAACGCCGTCTTTGGCTCGACCGAGGCTGTTTTTCTTTCCACGCGGCTTGTTGAGGACCGCTTTGGTCTGGCTTTTGAGTTCTTCATCAATGTGGCCCACAACTTTGTTGATGCAGCGGGGGTGCCGGAGAGCTTTTCTACTCTTGCCTGGCAGCAGGCCGAGGCCCAGGTGCGCGGCGAAACCAGCCAGGACGCTTGGGAGACCCGCCGCCACGCGCAGGATAGCCGCGCTGGCAAAACCGGCATCGACGAGCGCTCGCGCAGCGCCTACTTCGAGTCAGCCTTCTCCGATTCGCTGGCAATTTATATGCTGTCGCTGGCCGTGGACTTCGACTACCACGACCTGCGAGAACGCGACTATCCGCTGCTCGCCGCCTCGGCTCTCGCCGAGCGCTTGCGCCACGTGGCCGGCCTCTTCCCCGCCAACCAGGGCTACGAGTTCCAAGTGCTTTACCGCCGCAAAGGATAAGGACTCTTGTCTCGATTCCATAGATTCTGAATAGATGAGACGCAGGCTTGTCTTGCGCGTGAGTTAATCTGCCTTCCTGATCGATTGGAAACTAGCTATTTATCTGTTGACGGAAAATTGACCTTCAATTGAATTGATGAGGAATTGCAGCCGGTCATCTGGCTCGCGTAGAGTTGCGCCGTAAAAAACTCCCGGCTTCGGGACGAAATGAGGAACCCACATGTCCGCAACTCTTCCCCAGCGGCTAACGCTGGGACGCCTGTCAGTCATTCTTCCGGCGCTGCTTCTCCTCGGGTTGGCTAGCCAGTTTGTAGCGGCACAGTCTGACCCGCCGATCCCCTCCGGCGACATTCGCATTCACTATTTCCGTCCCGACGGAAACTACCTTGGCTGGACCATTTATGCCTTTGGCGATACCACGGAGCCAAATAACTACGGAACTGGCCCGGTTGCGGTAACAGGCACCGACAGTTTCGGCGCCTACTTCGACGTTGGTGTCATCTCAGGCGCGGCCAATGTCGGCATCATTATCCACAATGGGAACACCAAAGATCCAGGCCCCAACGAGTACGTTGATCCGACCACGCAAGGCAATGAGTATTGGCAGCTGTCTGGCAGCAACGTACTGCAGACTACGCAGCCGCCAACCATCCAGGCGACGGGCCCGCCAATCCCTTCCGGCAAGGTCCGTATTCATTACTTCCGGCCCGACAACGACTACGGCGCATGGAGCGTATACACCTGGGGCGCAGGCGACGATGGTGACAACTGGTGCTCTACCGAGGACTACGTTTCCGGCTACGACACCTACGGCGCCTACTATGACGTGGGTGTAAACCCGGCATGGAATGG
>JBAPYY010000728.1:0-4436 GCA_049284975.1 Occallatibacter sp. | reverse complement strand
GTGATGGAAGAAGCGCTTGCCGTGGCAGGACGCGGGACCGCCGGGTACCATGTCTCGCTGGACATGGATTGGATTGATCCCGAGGATGCGCCGGGCGTGGGAACGCCGGTGCGCGGCGGCGCCACCTATCGCGAGGCGCACCTGGCGATGGAGATCATCGCCGACCACGGGCGCTTGCTCAGCTTCGAGATTGTCGAGGTGAATCCGGTGATTGACGAGCACAACCGCACGGCAGATCTGGCAGTTGAGCTGGCCTGTTCGGCATTTGGGAAGAAGATACTGTGAAGGGTTCTACACTGGTTAAGTGCTGCGGTATTGGCGCTCTATGCGGTGATCGAAGGAAACAATGACCAGAAAACTTCGAGTTGGAATTCTTTTTGGCGGGCGGAGCGGGGAGCATGAGGTCTCGCTTCTTTCGGCGGCTTCGATTCTGAAAGCGATTGACCGGCGGAAGTTCGAGGTGGTGCCGATCGGAATCAGCAAGGCCGGGCATTGGCTAACCTCGGGCGCGGCGAAAGGGCTGCTGGAGGGATCGGCTGTGGCGCTGGGCTCAGGCGGGGCGAGCGGAGAGGCAGAGAGCATACCGAAGGCTCAGAAAAAACTGCGCGCGGGCGATCCGGCGGCTACTCCGGGCGCACGAGTGCTGGCCGAAGGACAGCCCACATTGCTGGCACCGGAACCAGCTGCTGCTGCGCTGACTCATAGCGGAGTTGCGGCTTTGGACAGCCACGCGGCACTGGGCGGGCAATCGCTGGATGTGGTTTTTCCGGTGCTGCACGGGACTTTTGGCGAGGACGGTACGATCCAGGGACTCTTCGAACTGGCGGGGATTGCGTATGTCGGCTCCGGTGTGCTGGGCTCGGCGGCGGGGATGGACAAGGATGTGATGAAGCGCCTCTTTGCCAATGCCAAGCTGCCAATTGTGAAGGATATGACGTTGTTGCGAGCGGAGTGGGAACGCGCGCCGCGCAAGGCCATTGCGCAGGTTGAAGAGGCGCTTGCCTATCCGGTATTTGTAAAGCCGGCAAACCTGGGCTCGTCGGTGGGGATCTCGAAAGCTCATGACCGCAAGGAACTCAAAGTGGCGCTCGACCTGGCCACGAAGTACGACCGCAAGCTGGTTGTGGAGCAGGGCGTAGGCGGAAAAAAGACCAAGGCGCGCGAGTTCGAGGTTGCCGTACTGGGCAACGATGACCCCAAAGCAAGCGTGGTGGGCGAGATTATTCCCGGCAAGGAATTTTACGATTACGAGGACAAGTACCTCTCCGAAGGCGCGGTTCCGGTGATTCCGGCGCGGTTGACCAAGGCAGAGGCCAGGCATATCCGGGAGATGGCCATCGCGGCTTTTCGCGCCTGCGATCTGGCCGGCCTGGCGCGGGTGGACTTCCTGATGGAGCCGGAGGGCAAGCGGCGCATCTTCTTGAACGAAGTGAACACCATGCCCGGATTTACCAAGATCAGCATGTACCCCAAGCTATGGGAGGCTACGGGACTCAGCTACAAAGAGCTGATTACGCGGCTGATTGAGCTGGCCCTCGAACGGCAGTCGGAGAAATGCCGGACCGTGTATAGCAGAGAATAGGGATCAGGGATCAGGGATCAGGGTTCAGGGTCAGGGTCCGGCAATGCGCGGCGCGCATTATTCAGTCTGGGAACTCGCAAACTGGTTTTGGTGTCTAAGTAAGCATGGGAACAGGTTTATTCTGAAGCTGGCAGGGGGTTCTGATTCCTGATCCCTGACATCTGACCCCTGTTTTTCAAGGAAAAACACGATGACTCTGCTCGATGCTCCAGTTTATGACGAAGCTCGCGATCGCCGCCGGAGGGTGGTCCTGCTCAGCGCGGTGGGATTGTTTTTTGTTCTGTTTGTCGGCTTTTGGTTCGCGGCTGGCCGTCCGGTGGACTGGCCATGGAACTGGAATAACCATCTGCGTGGAAGAATGGAGCTGAACCACTTTCTGACGGCGGTGGAAAAGAACGATCTGCCCACGGCTTACGGCATCTGGATCCACGACAAGAACTGGCAGCAGCATCCGGCGCAGAACGGCCCGTATACCTTCGATCGCTTCCAGGGCGACTGGAGCTCGCAAAGCCCCGATAATGAGTACGGCGTTATTAAGAGCCACCAGATTGTCGCGGCTCGCATGTATGGCAATGTGCTGTTAATGGCCGTCCTGGTGAACGGGCGCAAGAGCAAGGCTCTCAACATCGACTACGATCCCAAAACGCACCAGCTCAACTTTTCGCCGCCTGATGTGGAGCTTTATCTGGGGCCGTAAAAATGTGCGGGATTAATTCGATTCCCGGGTCTTAAACGCCAACCTCTGAGGTTATCAGCTCGGCCAGCGCCTTCTCCAGACTGGCGGCGTCTTCCACATTCATGGACTTCTGTGCGGGGTCTATCTGCTTGAGCAGGCCGCAGAGTACCTTGCCCGGAGCAAGCTCGACGTAGCTTTCCGTTCCGGAGGAAATCAGCGTCTTCATGCAGTCAATCCAACGCACCGCGCCGGTGACCTGGCGGGTGAGCACGTCGCGCACCTCGTCCGCTGTGGTTACCAGACCGCCGGTGATGTTAGCGGCCACGGGAATGCGGGGGTCCGTCAGAGTCAACTCGCCCAGTACCCGCGCTACCTCTTCCTGAGCCGGCTGCATCAGGGCGCAATGGAAAGGCGCGCTCACGGGAAGCATCACGGCGCGCTTTGCGCCAGCGGCCTTGGCCAGCGCGGAGGCCTTCTCGACTGCGGCCAAAGCGCCGGAGATGACCGTTTGACCCGGGGAGTTCAGATTTGCGGCGGAGACTGTAAGGCCGGTCTCTTCGGTAGCTTGCCGGCAGATCTCCTCCACCTGGGCGGGGTCGAGCGCGAGAATGGCGGCCATGGCGCCCTGACCAGCTGGAACCGCCAGTTGCATGGCTGCTCCACGCGCCTTCACAGAGCGCACCGCGTCGGCGAAAGTGATGGTCCCGGCGGCCACATGGGCGCTCCATTCACCGAGGGAGTGACCAGCGGCTATGGACGGCTCAATTCCATGCAGGGCCAGCACGCGCAGTGTGGCAATGCTCGCCGTGAGAATTGCCGGCTGAGTATTTTCCGTCAGCTTGAGGTCTTCCGCGGGCCCCTCGAAGATCAACTTTGAAATGGGGAAGCCAAGGGCTTCATCGGCTTCGGCGAAGGTATCGCGCGCAACAGGAAAGCGGTCGACCAGTTCGCGGCCCATGCCGACGGCCTGCGAACCTTGTCCCGGAAAAAGAAAAGCAGTCTTGATGGACATTTCAGAGATGATTTTACCGGATTGTGGCGGAGAGCGCGCGGGATTTAGTTCCAGCGTTTCTTATCGTCGGGGTCGTCGTCCAATTGACGGCCCTGACCGTCGAAGCGTACGGTGCGACCCTGAGATCGCATATAGACCTCGAATTTACGGGAGGCGCGGCGGCGCTTCCAGCGGTAATAACGGTTGCGTAGGCCGTACCACCTCTCGCTAAGGCCGAGTGAGAGGCCGCGGCGCGGGGCCATGTGGATATAAAACAGGCCGGCCAGCGCGCCGCCCAACTCGGCAAAGGCGTACACGCTCTGCGGGCCGAAGAGCATGGCGATGGCGATCAGCCCGTAGATAACCGCCAGGTAGCGAGCCTTGATGCCCATGGGCAGCGGAAAGAGCATGAACTGCACGTCGCCGTAGAGGGTGCCGATGGCCACCAGCAGGCCGAAGATGCCGCCGAAGCAGCCGTAAAGCGAGACCGCGCCCGCAGAAAAACCCAGCGTGTGGCTGCACTCGTAAATCGCGAGCGCGGCGATGGCTGTTCCCAGCACTGAGGCGGCGTAGAGGCCCATCACCCAGTTGGAGCTGTGCGTGCCCTCCAGAAAACCGGCCAGGAACCAGAGCGACAAAAGTTCGAAGAGTGTGCCTAGCAGTGTCGGATGGATGAGGCTATAAGTGAACGGCTGCCAGAGCCAGCCATGTAGAAAGAGGCCGGGGGTGAATTCAAAGGAACCGGCAAGCAAATCGGCGATGCCCCTGGAGACAAGACCCGCCACCAGCAAAGCGAAGTAGGCAATCAGGTTCCAGAGAACCAGGCGGCGGGTAGCGCCGTGGAATTCGGGGAAAGCAAACGAAGTGGAGCCAATCCGGGCCATAGTGTCAGTTTCAGGGTAAACCGAAAGGCAGGCGAGTGTCGCGGGTCAAGGCGGACGGCTTGCGCACTGCGATAATTCTGGAGAAGTTCCGTTCCGAATTCGTCTAAGGAAAAAGAGCGCGTCTCGAAGCGGGAGAGCTCATGCGGTATTCTTCCTCTTGGGAGTGCCGTTTGCGATTTTGGGTTCGCCCTCTTGACCTCGGGCCGGTCTCTCTCAAAGAATAGCGGAGTCGCACAAGAATTAACCGTCATACTGCTTTTTGAAATCACGTGGAGAGAGGAGGCTGATATGCCCAGCTGCCCT
>JBAPYY010000727.1:0-1785 GCA_049284975.1 Occallatibacter sp. | reverse complement strand
GCCTGTGTCTGTTGATAGGTCTGAAGGAGCGGTCGAGAATCCCAAAGGCGGATATTTTGGATCGTATCCTGATTTCTCGCGATCATGTCTGGGGTCAGATCCGAGAGAGCTGGATAAGCGGTCTCTTGAATGCCGTCCAGCTTGTATGCCTTGCGAGTAAAGGCGATGTAGTGGTTCAGATAGGGCATCTCAAGGCTGAGCTCGTTCGGCTTCACCATGAAGCTCTCAAAGAGTCTCGGCAGCACCATCACAGCAACCACATAGAGTGCCGCGTAAATCACCATGCCTGCGACAATGTGCTTGGTGCGCGTGCGGACAAATCCAATTGCCAGGAGGACACATGCGAGCGCGGAGGTCCCGGTCATCACCCAGAGTGCGGCTCTTGTTACATGCGCTGCGGCATATCCAGCTCCATGGACCACACCGAGGGTCGAATAGACCAGCTCGTAGTGGTCGAGAATGAATCCCCAGCCGAAGTTGGCCACGAGAATGAACAGAAGCACCATAAAGTGCCGCCGAGCGACGTCGGGTACCCTGATCTTCCCGCTCGACGTCGACTGCCTGACTCCGAAGACCGAACAAAAAGTGAGAATCGCGAGCGCAGACACCGTCAACACCGTAATGCTTCCCTGCAGCAATTCATAGAATGGAAGCCGGAAAACATAGAAGCCCAGATCAACACCAAAGAGTGGGTCGGCTATTCCAAACGAGCCGCCGTAGCGAAAACGAAGAAAGGTGTCCCATTGAGCGGAGACGCCCATTGCAAAGATCAGCGAAAGAACCACAATTGCGAAATCGATGGCGAAGACCAGAAGCCTGGGGCTGACGTCGACATTGATCGTCTTGCTTGCGTCAGCGGGATGCGTGAATGCTTTGTTGAATAAGCTCTCTCCATTCACGAGGTCTATATTCTTTGCAGCAAAGCGCAGATTAAGCCATAGATAAAACACTGAAACGATCAAGGTGACTGCGAATATTCCCCACCTGACGGAGAGAAGTGTCCAGAAAATGCCGCCATAGTCGAGTTGCCGCATCCACAGCCACTTTTGAACAAGGCCCAAGACAACCGAAAGGACGACTCCAAGCCCAACCAACGCAAAGAGAACCCACCTCACCAGGAACCCAAGGGATGGTGGAAGAACACGGCGTTCGCGGTTAGATGGTTCAGTCCTTAGCGGTGCAATTTTCTCAACGGCTGTTGCGTTCATTGTCCACTCCTCAGCACGCCCAGACGAGGCAGGCTACCGCGGGGCTGCCATGATTACTATCGAAGAGAACACGACCTCAAGTACGGTCAATTGTGACCAGAACGCATCTAGCCCATTGCTTAGAAATGGGTTGACAGCTACATTGCTTCAACCAGGAACGGAGAACTCTAAAGCATCCTTGCGGTGATGTACCCGATTGCTCAGCGTCTTCGGATGCAACGTGGAAAACTGCAGATGCCGAAGAGCGGAGATCAAGGCTCAGGACTATTTAATGGCGCCTTCCGAGAAGTCTCTAGAGGCTGCGGACCGAGTCCTTCCCGCTCTGAAGGCTTAGAGCGTTATAACGCACCACCCGAAGATCATGGGAGACACCCGGAATGGCCGCTTCAATTATCTCGTCGAATTCGCATTCAAATCGTCTCATCTACCCTGAGGGCCGGCCTAATGTACTTGGAGTCAATCCAGCGTCCTCCTTCCAACTGGCGCCTCGTCCACAGCGCCCGATCAGGATAGCCGTGATTGGTAACCACCTTCCGCGGCAGTGTGGCATTGCCACCTTCACGACAGATTTGTGCAA
>JBAPYY010000726.1:0-3389 GCA_049284975.1 Occallatibacter sp. | reverse complement strand
ACCGGATCCACTTCGACTTTGGCGTCTTTGTCTCCCAACTCAAACTCGCCGATTGGCGCAAGATCGGCATTGCCTTCGGCTGCATTTGCGCGGCGTATCTTTTTCGCGCTGTGCGCTGGGCTATGCTGCTGCGCCACATCAAAAAGGTGCCGCTCTTTTCGCTGCTCAGCACGCAGGTAATAGGCTTCACCGCGGTCGCGCTCATTGGCCGCATCGCCGACCCGGTGCGTCCCTACCTGGTCTCAAAAAAAACCGGCTTGCCGCTCAGCAACCAGATCGCCGTTTACATCGTCGAGCGACTCTTCGACGCCGGCTCCATGGCCCTGATTTTTTCCGCCACTATTCTGCTGGCTGCATGGTTCGGCGGGCCGGACGCGCTGCCCCATCCTGAAATCATGAAAAAGGTCAGCTACGGAGCGCTGGCCACAACTCTTGCAGGGGCGTTGTTTCTGGTTGCCGTGCGCATGGCCGGCGGAGTCGTGGCGTCATTTCTCGAAGGGACTTTCGGCGTCGTCTCCAAAGGTCTGGGCCACGCAATCGGCGAGAAAATTCGTGCCTTTCGCACCGGTCTTGACACGCTGCGATCTTTCTCCGACTTTGGCATTGCGGCCTCGCTTTCGCTGGGAATGTGGGGCCTGATTTCGCTGGCCTATCTTGAAATCACCACAGCATTCTCTGCCAGCCCGCAACTTGCGGGGTTGACGCTGGCCAAGTGCATGTTGCTGATGGCGGCCAGCATGGCTGCCAGCGGATTTCAGCTGCCCGTGCTGGGTTGGTTCACGCAGATTGGCGTGGTGGCAGCAGCTATGAGCGGATTCTTTGGAGTAGCGGCCGAGCCGGCTACTGCCTGCGCTGCTACGCTCCTGCTCGTCACATTTCTTGGCATTGCGCCAGTCGGCATCGTATGGGCACGTATTGAGCATGTCAGCCTGCGCAACGTAGCAGCGGAAAGCGGTCACGTGGAAGAGACGATTGTTGTGGATGAACCGGCCGGCTAGATCCGCTTGCCGCGAAAAACAAATCTCTCGCCGAGGTCAGGCCAAGGGTGCAGGCGGCGTAGCATCCTTCGCTATGGCCAGCGCAGGCTGCGAGAACAGAATCGAATCAGGCCCCACCGCGCCGCCGGTCATGATCATGCTCATCGCCTGTTCCATGCTCATGCCGGTCTCCGTAACCCGGCTCATGGGCAAAATCTGCAAGAAGGCTGAAGTCGGGTTGATGGCGTTGGGCAACAGCACCGCGGCCAGAACTTCGCCTGTGGTTGAGTCGGTCAGCGTGCGCGTCAGAAACCCGATGGATTTCTGACCGGGGATGGGAAAATCCACCAGCACAACGCGCTGGCTGGTTTCCTTTTTGGCCATCATGGTGTCAAGCAGTTGGCGCACCGAAGTGTAGATTTTGGCCACAAAGGGCAAGCGCTCCAGCACGGCCTCGAAGAGTTCGAAGGCCTGGCGGCCGATTACCAGGCTGGTCACGCGCCCCACCACATAGAGCACCACCAGGGTCAGCAAAATCGCCAGAGTCGATTGCAACCAAGGCTGGTTCAGCCAGTTCTCTGGAAAAACGGCCGCGAACATCTGCACCACCGGCAAGCCGGCCTTGGCCAGTGATCCCAGCAGAAAACTGAAAATCAGGTAGGTAACAAAAAGCGGCCCGATGGTGATGATTCCAGCCAGAATGTTCCTTTGCAGGCTGCGCAGCGAACTGGCAACTACTGATCTCACTTGATTCTCCTGGCTATGAGGATATCCGAGCCGGGCATAGCAGGGCAGTGCGTGAACCGGAAACGCCGCGCACCCTGCGGGCGTACGATTCATTCTTTGAGGTTCGAGCAAGTAACGCCGCAATCTGGTACGTGCCTTCATCGTCAAAAATGGGTCGCGCTACCCAGAAGTGAACTATTATTCATGCCGTCAATATGACTTTCATTTATATAAATACAATGTTGCCAGCCCCTGCTCACTTTCACCGTGTCTTGTGACGTGGGACGTTGCCAGTCGTATTTTTGGCGGGCTAGCATCTCAGCTAGTTGGTCCGGGTCTGCTCTCAAGAGCCCGGCTTCTTGGCCAGTATGCATTTTTCCTCAGTTTTACAAACATTCACCAACGAGTGGCGCTTTCCGGCGCACGTGGACGGAGTGTCTCGTCATGGCATGGTATGCCTACTGTATCGGTGAAAAGCAAGCGTTTCCAGAATTAGCCCGCCATCGCAAGCCTATTCCGATGGAATCAGTCCACGGCGTAAGCGGCAACCAGGTTTTTCTTTATCCCGCCAGCGACCTCGCCGTCGTTGTCAGCGAACACAACCCCGCCGAGGCCCTCAACCAGAAATCCGGCGTTGACCACGCGCGGGTTATCGCCGACTGTTTTCAGCACTCCACAGTACTGCCTTTCCGGTTTGGAACCATCTTCAACGACGACGATAGCCTGCGCAAGTCCATCCGCTCCAACCAGCGCCAGTTCCTAGGCCATATCGACAAGTTGCGTGGCAAGACTGAGATGCACCTGAAAATTCTGGTGGATGACTGCTCCAGTCACTCTGCCGGCAAGCAAGTGCCGTCCGAAGGAGCAGGCCGGGAATATTTCATCAACTTGCGCGAAAACGCTGCCCGGCAGCGCGAACGCCAGACCCGCGCGCGCGCCGTCAGCTTCCAGATGCACCGGCTCTTCATGCCTCTGGATGAACAGGTTAGCTGCCGGTTGACCGATAGCGGCAAGATGATGCTGGACGTGGCGCATCTGATTGATCGCAAGGGCGTGGAGCGCTACCTGAACAAATTCTCTGCCACGTGCGCAGTGATGCGGGAGTATCAGATGCAACTTTCCGGTCCTTGGCCGCCTTACCACTTTGTCCACCGGCTCACTTGCGGCACTCACTCTCACCCTCAGCAGCAGGCGGTCGCGGTCCCCATTGCGGTAACTTCGCCTCCGCTTGTGGAATGTCTGCCGGAGCCGGTTGCTGTCCTGGCCTGATACGCTCTGCCCAATGTTCAAATGAAAAAGGGCCATTCCGCTTCACAGAATGGCCCTTTCTTTTCGCTTGTGATTCGCCGTCGCTTACTTGAATGATGCGATGGCGCTGGCCTCGTCGTCCTTGATGTCGAAGACCGTGTACAGCTTGGTCAACTGCAACAGGTCGTGAACTTTTCTGGTCAGTTTCAGCAGCTTCACCTCCGCCTGCTGATTCTTGGCCGTTGTATAGGCGCTCACCAACTCGCCTAAACCGGAGCTATCGATGTAGTTCACCTCGCTCATATTGAGCAGGACGCTCTTTTTGCCTTTGCCGATCAGCCCGCGAATGGCGTCGCGCAACTGCACACTGCCCTCGCCCAGGGTGATTCGCCCATTCAGGTCCAGAACGACGACGCCGTCCACTTCACGGGAAGCTAT
>JBAPYY010000725.1:0-8215 GCA_049284975.1 Occallatibacter sp. | reverse complement strand
CCAATGAGTTTTGTAGAAATCTTCATGGATCACCCTTCGAGTTGAATTGGCTTCCTGAGCGTCCCTTCGCAAACGACCAGTGGGAGGTTCAGGGTCGCTTCGCCACGCCTGAACCAGATGGTCAATTTAAATTATTCGCTCTCTCTTGCTTCTCGTCCAGTCAAGATTCGGCGAATCCGGCTTCCTAGTAAGACTTATCCACTTGCTCGTTTTGTCGTTCTTTCACGAGTTGGGACAGCGCTCGATAGGCCGGCATTTGTGGCGGCGCCCTTCGACTCATCGCCCCTGCGATGAAGACCGGTCACTGGGGATCCCGGCTCCTTGCGCTCCGCTCGGGCCGCTCAGATGGGCAAACGATTTGCTTGGGGATGTGTGAAAGGGGCAGACTCACCAACAAGCCTGCTGGTATACTGCTTCGTACCGTGAGCCCAAAATGGTTTTCCGGTGCAATTGAGGCATCAGGAAAGGCAGCTGATTTCCGATGCCCCCGGCGAGCGCTCGGGCTCCCGGCTGTTCGCCGGCAGGAGTGATGAATTCGGCCAGCGCTGCCGATAAGAGAGTACAGGCGCAAAATGAGGCATCCCCAGCCAGGCCGGATCTGTCCGGTGAAGAGACTGATCCCTGCGGTCGTCATTCTTCTCGGAGTGTCCTCGACTGCGTGGGCGGAGCCTGCGCCTCTGACTACTCTCAGCGCTGTCCACGCCCTCACTAATGCCGAGGCTAGCCAAGCGCAGCCTGTTGACTTCGAAGCGACGGTTACTTACCTCCGCGGATATGAAACGAATATGTTCGTGCAGGACGGCGATGTTGCGATATATGTACGCACCGCCCCGAATCTTACCGTTGTGCCGGGCGATCGCGTTCTGGTTAAGGGAACGATGGCGGCGAGTTTCCGCCCCATCGTGGTTGCAAGCAGGGTGACTTTGCTTCACCATGGTGTCCCACCCAAGCCCGTGCCGGCCACCTTTGACGGATTGATTAGCGCCCAGTTCGACTCTCGGCTCGTCACCGTACATGGCGTCGTCCGCGCAGCGGACCTGGTGGTGAGCCACACCGATCCCCCTGTGCGCAGCTCTCGTCTCCAAGTGGTTACCGAAGGCGGCCGCTTCCAGGCTTACCTGGACAACGACGAAGCGAGCGCTCTCAAAGATCTGCTGGACGCGGAAGTGGAAATAACCGGCGCTGCCGCCGGAAAGTTCGACGACAAGATGCAGCAGACCGGGGTCGTGCTCTACGTTTCCTCATTGGAAAACATCAAGGTTCTCAAGCGCGCCAGCACCAGCCCATGGTCGCTCGCAATCACGCCTATGGACAGAGTTCTAGCCGGCTATCACGTGAATGATCTTTCGTCGCGGGTCCGGGTGCACGGCATCATCACCTATTACCAGCCCGATTCAGGCATTGTGTTGCAGGACGGCTCCAAAAGCCTGTGGATTGAAACCCATACCCGCGAACCGTTGCAGATCGGCGATGAAGCCGACGCAACCGGTTTTCCCGATGCTCACGAGCGTCTCTTGACCTTGACCGACGGCGAAGTCCAGGACAAGCACATCTTCCAGCCGATCACGCCGCTATCGGCGACATGGCAGCAACTCGGCTTCTGGAGCTCCAACAGGCCCGATGGTCACCAGAACGATCTGGTCTCAATTGAAGGCCAGGTGGTTGCGCGGGTGAGGGAAGCAATCCAGGATGAGTATGTTCTCGACTCGGATGGCCGGCTGTTTACAGCCATTTACCACCATCCACCCATACCTGGAGAGCTTCCGCCCATGAAGCAGATTCCGTCGGGTTCCAGGATCCGCGTGACCGGAATCTGCTTCGTTGAGTCTTCCCATCTGATTAACCCGGGCGAAGAGGTGCCCTTCAATATTCTGCTGCGTTCCTTCGACGATATTACGGTGATTGCCAAGCCTTCCTTGCTGAACATTCGCAACCTCCTCTTCATCGTCGGCCTGTTAGTGCTGGTGGTGATCGGGGCGGGCGCGAGAGCCTGGACCCTGGAGCGCAAGGTGCGCCGCGATACTGCCGCGCTGGCCGATTTCGAGCAGAGGCGCGGCCGCATCCTTGAGGACATCAACGGTTCGCTGCCGCTGGCTGAGATCGTCGAGAAGATTGCGGGACTGGTTTCTTTCAGGCTGGATGGTGCTCCGTGCTGGTGTCAGATTGCCAATGGAGCGCGGTTGGGAAACTGTCCTGAGAAGCTCACCGGCCTACGCATTGTCCATGAGGAGATTCCCGCTCGTTCAGGACCACCGCTGGGCACGCTCTTCGCGGCGTTCGACCCGCTCACCAAACCCGCGGCCGACGAATCGAAAGCCATCTCCATGGGGGTGGCACTGGCCACGCTGGCCATCGAAACCCGAAAGCTCTACTCGGACCTTTTGCGCCGTTCGGAGTTTGACCTGCTCACTGACATTCACAACCGTTTCTCGTTAGAGAGGCATCTGGACGCCCAGATTGAAGTGGCGCGCCAGAATGCAGCCATCTTCGGGTTGATCTACATTGACCTGGATGAATTCAAACAGGTGAACGACGTTTACGGCCATCACATCGGCGATCTCTATCTGCAGGAGGCGACGCGGCGGATGAAGCTGCAGCTTCGTTCCCACGACCTGCTGGCGCGGCTGGGCGGTGATGAATTTGCCGCACTGCTGCCCATGGTGCACAACCGCGCCGATGTAGAGGAGATCTCGCAGCGCCTGGAACACTGCTTCGAGGCTTCGATGACCCTGGAAGGGAATGTATTGCGAGGCACGGCCAGCTTCGGCATTGCTGTTTACCCGGAAGACGGCGCCACAAAAGACAAGCTGCTCAGCATCGCCGATGCCGCTATGTATGAGGCGAAGGCCCGCAATAAGTAGCTTGCGAGTTCCGCAATAGGGAATAGGGGTCAGGGAACAGTCGCCCACCGGCGAAGCCGACCCACTGTAGTACTTGAATCCTCATTATGCCGCACGACGAAAGGCAGCCGCAGGTCCTTCGACTCTTTGCGCTGCGCTACGGCCGCTCAGGATGACAATTTTATTGGGCAATTAGAAATTACGCGTTGGCGGGGGCGCGCATGGCGTCGAGCGCTGCGGTGAGGTCTTTGGCGAGGGTTTGCTGGGCGGGCTCGGTCAGTTTGGCGTCCTGGCTGGTGAGGTAGAAGACGTCGATGGCGGTTTCGCCTTCGGTGTCGATGAGCGCCACCTTGATGTTGCAGTCGTGGGTGCTGAGGGTGAGGGCGATCTGGCGCAGCAGGCCGGGAAGGTCCTGGGCCACTACTTGAAGAATGGTGGAATGGGAAGAGGATTCCGAGTCGAACAAGATGCGCGTGGTTACTTCGACCTTGAAGTTGGCGGGATGGTTCACGTGGCGGCGGGCTTCGAGCATGGCCTCGACGGGAACCGTGCGCGTCACCACGTCGTGAAGATAGGCGAGGAAGCGTTCGCGCTCGCTGGGGTTCAGCTCGATGGTGCGGAAGACGTCGCTGAACTGGAAGCTATCAACAACCACTCCAGCGTCGTTGGAAAAAGCGCCGGCTTTGACGATGTTCATGCCCCAGGCGGCGAGTGCTCCGGCAACGTCTGCAAACAGGCGTCCGCGGTCGCGAGTGATCACGGTGAGGTCGAAGAGCTGGCGATGAGGGCGCAGGTCAAGCTGAACAGCGTCGGCGTCGAGGTTCACGGCTAACTGGAAGTGGTCGCGGATTTGCTCGGGGAGGCGGGTTTGCAGATAGCGTTGCGGCAGGCCTTCAAGGAATTGGCGGAGGGCGTCGTGCTGAGCGGCGGGAACCATGGAGCGGAGCCGGTTGAGTAGCGTGGGATCCACGCTCGAGCGGTAGCGCACCTCGTCCACTGAGCGGTCCATGCTGTTGGCTGTGGAGATGTGGAGCTGCCAGAGGTTCTCCGCTTTCCATGGTGTGAGCGCATCGGGGCTGACGGCCTTGATGTCGGCATAGGTGAGCAGCGTAAGCATCTTGAGCATTTGCGGGCTGCCGACTTTCTCAGCAAAGCCGCGTACGTTTTCCGGATCGAAGATGTCGCGGCGCAGGGCGTTGGACATTTCGAGATGCTGCCGGATGAGCTGGAGGACGGTGTCGCGCTCTTCGGCGTCGAACTCGAGCCGGGCAAGAAAGGCGTCGGCAAGCTCGACGCTCTGGCTGCAGTGTTCGCCGGTGCGGCGGGCCTTGCCGGTGTCGTGGAGAAGCAAGGCGAGCAGAAAGAGATCAAGGCGGTCGATCTCAGGAAGCAGTTGAGCGAGGCGCTGTTCGTAGTCGTGCACGGGCTGGCGCAGAAGGTGGACGTTGTCAACTACCAGGAAGGTGTGCTCGTCAACGGTGTAGCGGTGATAGCTGTCGCGGATAACCAGGGCGTCAATGCCGTGAAACTCGGGGATGAGCATCTCTAGAACGCCGAGTGCGTGCATGGTGCGGAGAGCCTGGGCGGCGTGGGGGCCAAGGAGAACTTCGCGCAGGGCGTTCCAGAGATAAGGGCCTTCGGGGATATGAATGGCGAGAGCGGGCAGCGCGTCGGTGATGCGGTCTTCAGCGGCCTGCGAGAGGGCGTAGCCGTGCGTGGCCATCAGCGAGAAGATACGCAGGATGGCGCCGGTGTCACTGAATTGCGCGCCGGGTTGTATGTCGATGCGGCCCTGGTCGAGGATGAAATCGGTTCCGGCGATGGGGGTGCGGCGTCGGCGAAATTGGCGGTAAAAGCTGACCGGCGCGGGCAGGTGCTCCATCAGCAGGGCGGCGCGGCGATAGATGACGCGGGCGTGGCGATAGTATGTGCGCATCCAGTAGGCCGGGTCGGCGGTGCCGCGGGTTTCAAGGCCAATGCTGTTAGCCGCGGCTTCGTCCTGAGATTGCCAGTCGAGGGTGTTGTCGTCGCGGCCGTGGCGGAAGTGGAGGAAACATCGGACGGCGGCGAGGAAGTCAAAGGCCGCCTCGGCGTCGCCGCGTGCGCTGTGGAAGACGCTGCCGCGATGGCGCGGCCACTCCTTGGTTTCCTTTAGATGAAATAGCAGGGCGAACCAGACGGCGAGGTTGTAGTCTCTCAGGCCGCCGGGGCAGTCCTTGAGGTTGGGCTCGAGGTGAAAAATGGTGTTGCCGAATTTGGCGTGGCGGACACGGGCAATTTCGCCGAGCTTTTGCGTGATATTGTTCCACTCGCTGAGGAAAAGGTCAGGCACAACGGTCTGGTGGAGCTGCTGGTAAAGCGGAAAATGGCCTGCGAGGAAGCGGCGGTCGAGGGTGGCCAGGGTGAATTCGAGGTTGTTAGGGTCGAAGCGGCCAGCTTCCTTGAGGGTGCGGGAGGTGGGGCTGGCGCGCAAACCTACGTCCCACATGCCTTGGATAATCGAGCGGGTCACGTCCCTGAACTGCGCTTCGGCCTTATCGTCGGCATAGACGAAGAGCACGTCAACGTCGGAATAGGGGAAGAGATCTTTGCGGCCATAGCCGCCCAGAGCCACCAGGGAGACGGTCTTTGTGGGCTGAGAGGCGAAGGCGCGACGCCACAACTCAATCAGGATGCGATCCACGACAGCCGCGCGGCGGCGAATGGCGGCCGTGCCGTCGCCGGTGCGCTCGCAGGTTTGGCGCACGAGCGTCATCTCCCGCTGATACTGCTCCCGAAGATCGTCAACCGCTAAAGCGACTGGATTCATAATTGTTTGTGTGTGACTCGCCGCAGCAAGAAGGAATTCCTAACAGGATAAGCGAAAACGTCGGAAAAGGGGTAATTATAGGTTTGGGGTCCCGAAAAGCGGGACAGGGCGCGGGTGCCCCAGGTCCCTCGCCTTTGGGGACCTGGGAAACTCAGACTTCAACCCTTCTTCTCTGCGTAACGCAGATGTTCTGGGAGCAGATTCCCTCGCCGGAACGCTGTCCACTCGGATTCGATCTCCACCGCGCCTACTTCGCCTGTCGCGTAATGCCGAAAGCTCGACCACGACCACTCTTCCGGCTTCTCTACCAAACCGCGGACCACAGGATTCCGGTGCATGTATTTCAGCTTCTCGACTCGTTTCTCTTCCGTGAAGACATTGAAGTCGTAATAGCGGGCTTGCCAGAACGGGCGCTCATGCCGCCGCAACGCGACGGAGAGCTTGATCGACTTGATCGCCCGGTCAAGGCTGGAGCGCGCCGGTTCGTTCACCAACAGATGAACGTGCTCCGGCATGACCACGTATCCGGCGACAACAAATTTGTACTTTTTCCGGATTCTCTCCAGCGCGTCTTCAAAGAGATTCTTTGCCTCGGGCGAGGCGAGATACGGCAGACGGCGATAGCAGCTGAAGGTGAAAAAGTGCATATCCCCGCAGTGCTGATAACGAACAAGTCTCTCCGTCATGAACTTGAGCATACATCGGCAATCCCTCCCAGGTGCCTAAAAGCGAGGCACCTGGGGCACCCGGATTTATGCGTGGGGACCTGCGCTACCCGCCACCCGGGATTTATACGCAAAGATGCGCTTCAGTCTTCCAGCTTGCCCGAGCGTTTTTTCTGGACCCACCACCAGGCGAAACCGGCCACAGCGATACCGCCGACGATAGCCAACAGGGTAAGCCTGTGGTGTTCGACCACATCGACTGCGCCGGGGCCCAGCTTAAGCACCAGAAGGGAAAGCACGAGCCAGCGGACCATCCTTCCGCAGAAAACCGACAGCATGAAGGGCGCAACGCGCATCTCGAAGACGCCGGCGGCAAAGACACAGGCCTTCCAGGGCGTGGGCGGAGGCAGCATGGAGGGAATCATCATGGCCAGGAATTCTTGGTTCTCGAAGCGGGTGCGCATACGCTCGAAGCGTTCGCGGTTCACGCGCTTGAGCAGGAAGAGTTCGCCGCCGGCCCGGCCTAGGCCATAGGGCAAAAGGCCGCCCAAGGCCGAGCCCGCCGCGGCAAGCAGGCAATAGAGCCAGAAGTGTCTCTTGTCGTTCCAGACGTAGACGGCCAGAAGTGCGTCCATGGGAATGGGGAGGGTGGAAGAATCCAGCAGAGCGGCCGCGCCCACGCCCCAAATGCCGAACTTGGCTAGAAACAAGGCGACAAATTTCCATTTGGCCATCAATAGAGCAAAAAGCTTCTTCAAACAGGGTCCCTTTCCGCCTGCTCATCCGTCTTATTATCAAGAACCATTGTACGGGGCGGGGCTGTAGGCAGGGGTTTCACGGGGATGAGAGAATAGATAGGAAGGACTCGAAACGGAGCGGTGTGGGCGCGCGCCCAGGTGCTCCTCAAGAACGAATGCCCACCGATAGAGCATCAACCGAAGTGAACGAGCCGAGCGAGCCAGCGGAAACCATCCCGACAGAAGCCAACCTCGCTCCGAACTCCCCAGACGCAGGCGATGAGCAGCGTGGGTCCGCCTCCGCGTCTCGCGTGGTTCGCGGTTCGCGATGGGTAGACTACGACACCCACGAACTGCTGGAGATGATTGGCGATCTCGAGGACGAGCGGCGCATGGCGAGGCTGCGCGAGGGCTTCTGGCTGGCCATCCTCATTCATCTGGTGCTGTTATCGGCAGCCACCTGGATTCCAAAATATATATTCAAAGTGCCGATGGTGATTGACCGGAACACGCTCAACCAGCACAAGGATTTCACTTATCTAGATACACCGTTCACGCTGCCGCCCAAGCCGGTTACCAAACCGCTTTTGACGAAGCAGCCCCTGATAGACAGACAGACGATGGAGGAGATGAAAAAAGCCTCTCCGCCGGCTCCCGCTCCCGCGCCTGCGCCCGCTGCGCCGGCCCCTCCTCCGCCACCGCCCAGCCAACAGTCGCAACTTGAGGCGCCACATCCCGCGGCAGTGCCGGCACGGCCTAACTTTGCCATGGGCTCGCAGAACCCTGCGGATCAGTTGCGCGACGCCATGAAGGGCGCATCGCGGAACCCTGGCGCGGGGATGGGCAATATTCCTTCCGGCGGTGGGCTCAGGATGCATCCGGGCGCAGGCTCGGGCGGCGTCGAGGTGCTTTCTGACACGCAGGGCGTGAACTTTAACAGTTGGCTTGCGCGCTGGCATTGGGAGACGGAGCGGACATGGGACCCGTTGATTCCCGACGAGGTGAATCCGCCCATCGATAAGGCCGGCATGGTTGCGGTTCGCTTCAAGGTTTTGCCCAATGGAAGATTGATGGACGGCAGCCTGGTGCTCGAAGGCCGCTCCGGCGATGTAGCGCTGGACCGTGCGGCGTGGGGCGCGCTGACGGGCTCGAATTACCCGCCGC
>JBAPYY010000724.1:0-2833 GCA_049284975.1 Occallatibacter sp. | reverse complement strand
CCGTTCATACCATGCGCAAACCTCGGCGCGGCAAAAGAGCAGCCCTAAACTTGTCATCAGGCTTTGCCGTGCAAACTCTTCCGCCTTCTGCATGGCGATTTGACCAAATCCCCTGCCCCGGCAATCCGGCCGTGTGAGTACTCCGCCAATCCCAGCTACAACAACCCAAAGTTCACCCACCGTAACGATATGCTTCACCAGGCCGACGTGAGATACCGCGATTCCATTTTCAAAGACGAGCACATGTTGTGTCTTGGGTTGCCACTGCAGGTGATACGAAGCTGTCTGGGCCGGATCGCCTTCCCCACCTGCGAGACTCAGGCGGTCCTGTGCCGAATAGTTCTCTACCATGCGAATTTCTATCTGCGTCGGCATCAATTCTTGCACCCATCTAAACGGGGAAAACACCTCAATGCTCCCTCTACACTCCGTTTCGTCTAAAGCTCAGAAACCGCTTAACGGTACTTAACCGGTATACTTTGCAGTTTTCGGTTGCAACGATTCGCTCTGCTCTCTCTCTTATCCGCAGAGCCTGGAAGGCCGAGGACTCTTTCAGAAAGCTCCTCTACAAGCTCAAATGAATGGTGATCGTGCCGTCGCTTTCAAAACTGGCAGTTACTTGGTCAAGAGACGGAACAACCCAGTCCGCCTCAGCGAGATCGCCTGCGCTGTGGGACGACACAATTGCAAGTACACTGCAACCGGCTGCTTTACCGCCTTCGATTCCCGGTGGCGTGTCCTCTATCACCAGGCATTCCGACGGCTCTAAGGCGAGAATCTCGGCGGCCATCCTATAGGACTCTGGATGCGGCTTTCCGTGTGCCACTATGTCTCCGGAGATAAAGTGGCGCGGTGGAGCAATCCCCGCCGCCATGAGCCGATTCCTCATCATCTTCTCTGAGTTCGACGTAACGACGGCCCACGCGCTGGCAGGCAGCGATGCGAGGAGCTGCTCCGCACCCGGAAGCGCCACCACTTCGGTCTGCTCTTCCGCTTCGAAGTTCTCTATGCGCTCCAGTTCAACCTGCTGATCGAGATCTGGCCGCAGCAGGCGTAAAGTGTCGATCGTGCGCCTCCCGTTCGTATCCTGAAGCGAGAAGGTTCCCTCCATGCCGTGAAAACGCGCCCAGCGCAGCCAGGTCCGCTCGTCTGAGGCAATGGAGTTAATAAGTACCCCATCCATATCGAACAACACGCCGCGGACGGAAATGACAGGGAACGCGGAAGAACTTCTCATCATGCGTTCCATTCTCTCATCTCACACACGCGCGTCACAGTGCCGACTCGCAGGAGAAAACCCCATCCTATCCACGGGTCAGGGAGGTGATTTGAGCGTTGATTTTTTCCGGAAACAGAGCGAACCGCGAGGCAAATGCCGACGCATTGCGGAAACGGGGAACAACTGTGCGCAGCTGGCAGAAAAGGGTTTAAGCCATCTCTTCGAGCCATCAAACAGTCGGCGAGCTAAGATTACAAACGCTGCACAATGTGCCACCGCAATCCTCGCGAAAGAGTTACTAAATCACTCCGAACCCAAGCCGCTGTGCGTGAGAATAAATACGCTATGTATAGCTGCCAGAGTGGCCGGCCGGCAGAAGGAACAAGCCGCCGATTGCGCGAAAGAATCGCAGGAGAGTGAATCGAGCCGATAGAAGAAGGAATTAACGCCCTCCGGATAACATTCCACTTATCCCAACTCGAGGAAAGCAAACTGAGATGCAACCATAGACAGTCCTTGTTCTGGTGAAACATGTGCTCAAGAGCCGAGCCGGCAAACAAATGCAGCGATCTCTGACGAGTTACCGGAATTCTGTCGATTTCGGCCGCGGCCGAAGGATGAAGGCGGCAATCGAACCAGGCGCGGGCGTAATAGATGGCGATTGCCTGCAAGGATCGTAGCGAGAGCGAGTGTGTTTTTTGCCATTCGCACCAAAAGGTATCGTCATCTGCATGGGAGTGGAGGAAAAAGGCGAGCTCGCGAACGTGATGCACAATCCAATCCGAACCAATAAGATTGCGCAGAATGTGAAGTGATAAATGAGCCAGATGGTCGACAGAGCTCAGGCAAGGAAACGAGAGGCCATCAACCTCTCGCTTTGTACGCCGCTCCCAAAAGGAAGCGGCATCCGGTACGCAGATGCGTGAGACATGTTCGTTCCAAAGGCAAAAATGCAATTCAATCGAAAGCGGCATCTCAGGGTCGAATGGGTTTCCTTTCCATTGCCAGTCTCCTAACCGAACAAGGGTTGGCAGATGGTCGGCACTGGCGTAACTGACTCTCAATGGAGATGGCGAATAACCGATAGCCTGCAGAGCGCGGTTCGCGGCATCGATGCTTTCAGCTGGGCAGAAGATGTCAATATCCGATTGCGACCGGAAACGCGGATCCGCAACGTAATCGGGGGACTGCGTGAAGCCTTTGATAACGACGTGCTCCACTCCGGCGCTGCCGAGCGCTCGGGCGGCTTCTCGATAAGTGGCCTTGATACGCTCAAAGCGCAAAGCATTGTCAGCCAGGTTAGTCTTGAGACGTTCGACGACCCACAGTGGAAATTCCTCCATGGGGAGTTGTGCAATCTGCAAGGTAAGATGGGCAGAGTCGCAAACAGCGAGCAAATTAGTCCACTGGTTATCAGATAATCTTCTGAGCCGCGCGGTGCTGGGGTTACTAAGTTGAAGTGCGGAGAGCAGTGACGCGAACTCCGGTGGAATTCGCAGCTCAGGTCTATTAGCTTCAAATGTGTAGGAGTTCATCGGGGGTTGGCCTCCTCTTAGGCGATGAGCATCGTGCACTTTCTCGCTCAGGAACACTTGATAAAACCATGTCTTAGTG